>JBMYQZ010000080.1:0-12331 GCA_049601855.1 Limisphaerales bacterium
CATCGAAGGTCCGGGTGAAGCCCGTCCCGAGTGGGAGTTCCTGCATGAGCTGGTTCACAACGTGATCGGCAAGAACGGCTTCAGCACGATCGAAGGACTTTTCAACCAAATGGCCAAGGACGTCCCCGCCTTTGATGGGCTGGAGTGGGCGAAGGTTGGTGACACCGGAGTGGACGTGGCAATCTGATGGACTGGGAGCCTTACATCAACCATGCGATCAAGATCATCGTCGTCTTCGGCGTGGCGATGACCGGGTGTGCGTATGGTGTGTTGCTTGAGCGCAAGGTTTCCGCGGTCATCCAAGATCGTGTGGGACCGAATCGAGTCGCCTTCCCGACGCCACTTTTTGCCGCGCTGCCGATCATCGGTCCATTCGTTGCCAAATTGGCTTATCTCCTCTTCGGATGGTGGCTCTCGCCGATCGCGAAGCGTTACGGACTGGTCCAACCGTTGGTGGATGGCGCCAAGTCGTTCATCAAGGAAGACTACACGCCGCAACACGTTCGCCCGATCTACTACTGGATGGCGCCGATGGTGGCGATGTTGCCCGCGATCCTCGTGCTGGCAGTGATTCCATTCGGCTCGACCTTGAAGGAGCACAAGATGGTGATCGCCGACCTCGACGTCGGCATCCTGTTCACTTTCGGCATTGTCTCGCTGTCGGTTTACGGCGTGGTGTTGGCTGGTTATGCCGCCAACTCGAAGTATCCGTTCCTCGGTGGTATTCGCAGCAGTGCGCAGATGATCTCCTACGAGATCGCGATGGGCATGTCGGTGGTTCCCGTCTTCATGCTTGTCGGGAATCTGAATTTTTCCAAGGTCATTGAATACCAGGCGAAAAACGGCTGGTTGATCTACCCCGAAGGGCTGGGACTGGTTGACCTCTTTATTGGAGTCGGCTTGTTTCTCTCCTTCATCATCTTCTTCGTATCCGTGCTGGCGGAAACCAATCGTATTCCCTTCGATCTGCCGGAGGCAGAAACGGAATTGGTCGCCGGCTACAATACCGAATATGGCTCCATGCGTTTTGCGATGTTCTTCATTGGTGAATACATCGCGATGATTGCCGGTTCGGCGCTGGTGGTGATTTTGTTCCTCGGTGGCTGGAGCGTGCCGTTCTTGTGGACGGAACCGGCGTCCGATGTCGGCACCGGGATTGGACATATCCTGGCGTTTCTGCTCAAGACCGGCTTCGTGTTCTTCGTGATCGTCTGGATTCGCTGGATGCTCCCGCGTTTCCGTTACGATCAACTCATGGATCTCGGCTGGCGGCGCATCCTACCGCTGGCATTGGCAAACATCGTTTGGACGGCTGGCTGGATGGCTTATAAGTACGGCAAATTCGGAGAGGTGACAGCGCCATGATCGTCAAACGCAGAGAAATGACCTTGTGGGAACGGACCTATGCGCCGGCGGTGATCGGCGGCTTCAAGGTCACGATGAAGCACTTCGTGGACACGCTGTTTGGCCGCAAGAAAGTCTGCCAGCAGTACCCGGAAGAGCCGACCGTCGTGCCGGAGAACTACCGTGGCGCGCCGTATCTGGTGAAGGATACTGAAGACAACACCAAGTGTGTATCCTGCCAGTTGTGTGAATTTGTCTGTCCGCCGAAAGCGATCAAGATCACGCCTCCGGGCGAGAATGGAAAACCGGCCGATCGCGCGAACGCAGAGAAGATGCCGGAAGAGTTTGAGATCAACATGCTTCGCTGCATCTTCTGCGGTTTCTGCCAGGAAGTTTGTCCCGAGGAAGCAATCTTTCTGCTCGATGACTTTTCTCTGAGCGGCGGTAGTCGTGAAGAGATGATTTACGACAAGGAAAAGCTGCTGAGTCTCGGCGGCACGAATCGCAGTCCCATCAAGAAATGGGCGCATAAGCTGAAGGAAGCGAACGCGCAGGACGTGTTCCCCGTGAACGACTGACATGGATTGGCTTTTCTACATCTTCGCTGCGATTACGCTCCTGAGCGGGCTGATGGTTGTGGCAGGTCCGAGTCGTAATCCCATCACGAGCGCGATGTTCCTGGTGATCACCATGATCGGCATGTCCGGTCTGTTCGTGTTGCTGCAGGCCTACTTCCTGGCGGCGATCCAGTTACTGGTCTACGCAGGGGCGGTGATGGTGCTGTTCCTGTTCGTCATCATGCTTCTGAATCTCGGTGAAGAAGAGAAACGCCGTTGGAATCTCTTTGCCTTGGGAACAGGCAGCGTGGCCTCGATCGGTCTTGTGGTGATTCTCTGGCACACGATCTGGGGCAAACATGTGAAGGTGCCGAACGTTGATCCCGGCAGTTGGAATGTGAAGCAGATCGGCACGGAGTTGTTTACGAATGGCCAATACCTGTTGCCGTTCGAATTGGTTTCTCTGCTGCTTTTGGCTGCCATGATGGGAGTAATCCTGCTCAGCAAGAAGGAGCTTAAATGACGGTCACGCTCGAACATTATCTGACGGTCAGTGCGGTTCTTTTCAGTCTCGGGCTGTTCGGCGTGTTGGCGCGTCGAAACATCTTCCTGATTTACATGGGCCTGGAGCTGATGCTCAACGCGGCGAACCTCTCGCTGGTGGCCTTCTCCCGCTTCAATAACAACATCGACGGACAGATGATGGTGTTTTTCACCATCACGGTCGCGGCGGCCGAGGTGGCGGTTGGCCTTGCTCTGCTGGTCGCCCTGTACCGCAAGCGACAGTCCGCACATGTGGACGACCTGACGACTTTGAAACTCTGACGCATGGACGCTGAACTCGTATCCAACACCGCACTGTTTGTGCTGTTCGCACCGCTGGCCGCAGCGTTGTTGATCGGCCTGACGGGACGTGGTGAGCGTTCTCCCGGGGGGGCGATCTCGGTTGCGACCGCAGTCGTGACTTTCATCGCGAGTTGCACGTTGTTGTTCGGGGCAAGAGGGGGTGGATCGAAGTCCTGGTCTTGGATCGATGTTTCCGATTTGCAGGTTGGGTTCGGACTGATCGTCGACCACTTGAGCCTGTTGATGCTCGTCATCGTGACGGGGGTATCGATGTTGGTGCAGATCTTCTCGCTCGCCTACATGAAGGGCGACAAGGGTTTTGGCCGGTATTACGCGTTCCTCAGTTTCTTCACCTTCTCGATGTTGGGCATCGTCTTGGCGGACAATCTGATCATGATGTTTGTCTTCTGGGAACTGGTGGGTGTGTCCAGTTACCTGTTGATCAGTTTCTGGTTTGAGAAACCGGCGGCGGCGGACGCCGGCAAGAAAGCCTTTCTCACGAATCGCATCGGTGACTTCGGGTTCCTGTTCGGCATCATCATTGTCTGGGCCACACTCGGCACGCTGAGTTTCTCTGAACTCGCGGCCAAGTTGGAAAGTAATCCGGAAGCCTTGGGCGCGATGGCGACCGTAGCGGGTCTGCTCCTCTTCTGTGGCGCGGTTGGCAAGTCAGCGCAATTCCCGCTCCATGTCTGGCTGCCGGACGCGATGGAAGGTCCCACACCGGTCAGCGCATTGATCCACGCCGCGACGATGGTGGCGGCCGGTGTCTATATGCTTTGCCGGATCTTCTTCCTGCTCTCTGCCGACGCGTTGTTGGTGATTGGCTGGGTCGGTGCCGGAACCGCTTTGCTGGCGGCGCTCATGGCCTGTCAGCAAAACGACATCAAACGCATTCTCGCTTTCTCCACGCTTTCGCAGTTGGGCTACATGGTGATGGCGGTCGGCCTGGGGCATCCGGAAGCGGCGATGTTCCACCTGAGTACGCACGCATTTTTCAAAGCGATGCTGTTCCTTGGTGCCGGGTCGGTGATCTACGCGCTGCACCACGAACAGAACATTTGGAAGATGGGCGGTTTGAAGCATCGCATGCCGGCGACCTACTTCACTTTCCTGATTGGCACCTTTGCCTTGTGCGGTTTGCCTCCGTTTTCAGGCTTCTACAGCAAGGACGCGATTCTGGCGGCGGCACTGGCTTCGGACTCGCTCGGGGCGAGCCGTTTCATTCTGTTCGGGATCGGCGTCATTGTCGCGATCATGACGGCATTTTACATGACCCGTTGCGTGTTGGTTGCCTTCTGTGGAGAAGCTCGTGGCGAAGCCGTCAGTCATGCGGATGAGTCACCCGGAGTCATGGTCTGGCCCTTGCGAATTCTGATGGTGCTCACCGTGATCGGCGGCTTTATCGGCATCGATTCATTCATGGGTGAAGCCTTCGGTCATCATGCTCACCATGTGGCTTGGTATGAGAAACCCTTCGAAGCCTTCAATCATTCGCCGATGGCTGCGCTCTTCGGATTCATGGCGGTGGTGCTTGGCTACCTCATGGCACGACAGAGTTACGACAACGTGAGTTCCGATCCGTTGCCGCTGAAACTCGGTCTGCTTGCCCGCTTGATGCGTGACAAGTTCTACCTCGATGAAATTTACGAGATCGGCATCAAGCTGACCCAGGAAACCCTCGCGGCCGTTGTAGACTGGTTTGATCGTTGGATCGTGGCCGGACTGATCGCGCGTGGGTTGTCCGGTTTTGCCGATCTCTTTGGCCGCGCCCTGCGCATGATTCAAACTGGCAACCTCCAGACCTACGCCTTCTGGTTGGCGGCTGGTGTCATCCTAATTCTGTTCTTCGTGTTGCCGGAGGCCACCAAGCCATGACCTTGCTGAGTTCCACATTCTTGATTCCGTTTCTCACGGCGCTGGTGATTCTCCTGCTGCCCCGGACGATGCGTGGAGTTATTCGCTGGACTGCCCTGCTTGGATCATTGATCACGATGATCTGCGGCATTGCCCTATTCTGCAAATTTGGCAGCGCGGTCGATGCCTTTCATACCGGATACAAGTTTGAGTCGGGAAGTGCGGGGACGGGGGATCCTTGGGTTTCGCTGTCGTTTGGCCTGAGTTCGCTGAACATCAATTTCCATATCGGTGTCGATGGTATCAATCTGGGCTTGGTGGTCATGGGGACGATCGTTGCCTTTGCCGCGACCTGTCTCTCGAACGAGATCCGGCGCATGGAGAAGGAATACTACTTCCTCTTGATGATGATGATCGGCGGCATCCTCGGGGCTTTCTGTTCCCTTGATCTGTTCTTCTTCTACTTCTTCCACGAACTGGCGTTGGTGCCGACCTTCATTATGATCGGTGTCTGGGGGAAGGGGTTGGATCGCAATTACGCCGCGTTCAAGATCACGATTTACCTGAGTGTCGGCGCGCTGCTGGCCTTGGTTGGGCTGGTGCTGCTGTATCTCACCACCGGTGTGAATTCGTTCGACATCGTGACGCTGACCAAGCATGTGAAGGAAAACCCGATTGGATGGGAGGACCAGCAATTGATCTTCCCGATTCTGTTGTTCGGATTTGGTATTTTGGTATCCCTCTGGCCGTTCCACAGCTGGGCACCGACCGGGTACGCCCACGCCCCCACGGCGACCTCGATGTTGCATGCCGGGGTGCTGAAGAAGTTTGGTCTGTACGGCCTGCTGCGGGTGGCGATTCCATTGATGCCGCATGGCGCTTCAGTCTGGCTGGAGTGCCTCGCACTGCTTTGCCTCGGCAACATTATTTACTGTGGGCTGGTGGCGATTCGCCAGAAGGACCTGAACTTCTTGATCGGCAACTCCAGCGTGGCGCACATGGGCTTCGTCTTCTTGGGGATTGCGAGCCTGACCATCGTGGGGGTTACCGGTGCGGTCGTCTTGATGGTTGCCCACGGGTTGTTGGCCGCCTTGACCTTTGGCATCAGCGGATGGATTCGCGAAAATACGGGCACGACCGAGATTGATCGTATGGGCGGTTTCTTGAAGGCCACTCCGTTTGTCGGAACGATCACGATCGCGGCGATGATGGCCGGTTGCGGTTTGCCCGGTTTTGGGAATTTCATAGGTGAATTCATGGTGCTCTTTGGGTCTTGGGAAGCTTTCCCGGTGGTGACAGGTATTGCCATCTGGGGTGGTCTGGTTATCGGCGCGGTTTACATGCTGCGGGCGATTCGCAATATCGTGCACGGTGAGTTGAGTCCTGAATGGGAGACCCTGCGAGACGCGAGTTTCATGCGGAAGGTGTCGTTTGCCCTTCTCACTGCCTGTCTGCTGTTGCTCGGTATCCTGCCGAGTCTGCTCACCGACAAGGTGAAGGGCAGCGCCGAGCAGATTGTCGAAATGGCGACTCACAAGCAGGTGAAGGAACCCCGTGATTTGAAAGGTGCGCACATCGCTCAGATCAACCAGGAGGAGAATCGATAGATGAACGTCGGGCTTCTTGGTTTTGAATACGGTGTGCTGATCCTCGCGATCCTGTTGTTGCTGATCGATCTGTTCGCAAGCGATCGGTCGAAGTCGATCGTTCCCGGTTTCTCGGTGTTGGGCCTGATCGCGATTCTAGCTTGGACGTTTCATGACGAGAATCTGGGAACGGCCTTTGGCGGTGCCTATGTGCAGGACGCCTTGGCGCTCTGGTTTAAACGATTCTTTTTGATCGCCGCCATTCTGGTGCAGGTGATCTCGATTGAATACTCGAGGCATATCAAGAGCGGTCTGTCGGAGTATTTTGTTCTGCAGTTGTTCGCTCTGCTGGGAATGATGTTCGCAGCGTCGGCGAAGCACTTCATGCTGCTCTTCGTGGCGTTGGAATTGATGACGGTGACCTTTTACATCCTGGTCGCCTATCTCCGCCACCGCTTGGACTCGTTGGAAGCCGGCGTGAAATATCTGATTTTGGCAGCCTTGTCTTCCGGCTTCCTTATCTACGGCATTGCCTTGGTGTTCGGAGTCAGCGGGACGATGGATTTTGTCGAATTGAAGGCCGTCTTGGCCAAGCAGCCAACGCTGGCCGGCAACGTTGTGTTGCAAATGGGACTGCTGCTGATCTTCCTCGGGCTGGCATTCAAACTGGCGGCATTCCCGGTGCAGATCTGGGCTCCTGACGTTTACCAAGGGGCACCAACGCCCACAACCGCGTTCCTGGCCCTTGGCTCGAAGGCGGCAGGTGTCGTCTTGTTGATGCGCTTGATGGGCCAGGCGATTCCGGATGTTGCGGCCAATTGGAAGCAACTGTTGATGGTTGTGTCCGCACTGACGATTCTCTATGGAAGTCTTTGTGCTTTGCCGCAGCGAAATCTGAAGCGCCTGCTTGGTTACTCCAGCATTGCGAGCGGTGGTTTCCTCCTGATGGGATTTGCTGCGGCGAGCCAGGCAGGCTCGGTCGCCATTCTCTACTACTTGGGCGGCTATCTATTCACCGCAGCGGCGGCGTTCACTGTGATCGCAGTGATCGTGCGAGAGGCGGGGCTGGAGGATGTGAACTCCCTGGCGGGCCTGAATCAGCGCAATCCGTTTCTCGCCGGCACCTTGGCGATGGCGGTGGTTTCTCTGGCTGGAATTCCGCCTTTGGCTGGGTTCTTCGGGAAATTCCTGCTGTTCAAGGCAGTCTTGGAGAAAGGCGCCGAGGCGACCGGTTATTATTTGTTGATCGTCGTGGCAGTGGTTGGCGTGCTGATTTCGCTCTATTACTACCTTAACATCATCCGGGCGATTTATTGGTCGAAGGATCCGACGGACCTGACGCCGATCGAGGTTTCGGCTCCGACTTTTGCGGTCCTGTCACTGTGTATTGGCGCGATCCTCTGGCTGGGCATCTTCCCTCAGAACCTCCTAGATTTTGCTGCGCGGGCGATATCGACGCTCAGTTTCTAAACGCCCGAGGAGCGGGTTTCTGAGAGTGTCACCCGTTTAGGGTATTCTGAATTCAGACCTTTGGCGGGCAGAATGTCGGAATCCGTCTGAGGCTATTCCCATCGTGACGAAACACCAACACGCTTTTCGTGCGACTCGAGGACTGTTTGCGGCCTACGTGGGCTGTTGCTTGGTTTGCGCCGTGCGGGCAGCAGAGTCGACGGTCTTCCGATCCATGGTGGAGAATTCGATCTACGCGATTGATTTAAGTTCCCGCGTTCAGCGGCGGATCCGGGAGGATGACACAGGATTCCAACAGGCACTCGGACTCGACTATTACAGCAAGCTCAACACGGAGTATCGGGACGTCGCGACGGTGATCTTCCAGCCCTACTTGGTGCGGCTGGATAATTATGCGCGTTTTCCTGCGCACTTCGATGACGACGATGACTGGGAGTTCATTCCGCGTATCTGCAATCTCAACCTCCACCTCACCGACGAACGCTGGCTCAACCTGAAACTGGGGCACATGGAGATCCCTTACGGACCAGAGGTTCCGATCAACAGCAATGGGACGCTGCGACAGTTCCTGCATCCGCAGAACTTCGGGATGAAGGCCGACTGGGGCTTCTCATTGAACGGAACACTTGATCCAATCCAGTACGAATTTGCCCTGACGCGGGGTAGCGGTATCGAGTTCAACTCGGGGCGTGATCCGTTCGCGGTTTCTGGCCGGGTCGGCAATGCGATCGATGCCGAGTCCTACTACGGATTCAATTCCTTCGGAATTTCGTTCTTTCGGGGCGACGTGCTGACGCGGACCGGGGCGAAGATCCAACGTTCTCGCGTCGGTTTGGACGGGCAATATTACCATGGCCCGATGGGGGTGGTGGCCGAAGTGTCCGCTGGACAGAACGACGATACTGATGTGGTGAACACCTTGGTCGAACTCAATTATGTCAATAGACGGGAGACCATCTTCCTGTATAATCAGGTGCGGTTGCTCCGGCTGAAAGCGGCTGGCGGCTGGAACGAGTCTGATGCCCTGCGAATTGGCGTTCGTTACACACCGGACAATCGCTGGGCTCTCAGCAGCGAGTTGACGCAGGAACTGAACGCGTTCGGAAATCTACGTACTGAGACTCTGCTCTTCTTCCAGCTACGCTACCGGCTCTAGCGTTGCCAATGATGACTGGTTTGATTCACCGCCTGCTCCTGATCGTAGGGATGTTTCTGCTGACCGAAGCCTCGGTACAGGCTCAGGCCTTCTGTTCACTGCGTGATCCCAACAGCTATGTGCGCCAGTTCTTTCCCGAGTCCACCACCTACAAATCGGTGGTGAGGAAAGTTTCAAGAGAGATGGCCCACCGGCTTACGGCCGACAAGGGTGTGGAATTTGATCCCCGGGAGTTTGGCAATCACACGCTCTACGTTGTTTACCAGGACAAGACCGTAGTCGGATTCCTGCAGGCGCACAGTGAGGTGGTCGATTGGGGATTGGCCGAAGTTGTTTGGGCGACGGATAACGAGGGCAAGCTGAAGCGCTTCGCCTTTCAACGCTGTCGCAGTCCTCAGCGCCGGAGTGTGGATGTTGACAAGGTGCAGGATGTCTTCAAGGGGCTGAGTGAAACCGATTTGCGGACAAAGTTGTCGCATTACGGTGTCGAGGGATTCGTCAAAGACGCGGGACTTTCTCCCAAGGCGAACAAGCTCATGCATGGTGTGGTCAACGGGGCGCTCAAGATGCAGGTGCTGCTGCGGGAAATCTGGGGTGACGAATTCGCTGCTGCCAAATCGCTCAAGCCCTGACCAAACGGATTCCGGCGGGCTGGTGTTAGGGTAGCAGCGGTGTTTTAATTTCCTCGCATGCCGATTCGGACCTACCTGATTCTGATCATCCTGATCTCGACCCTGGGTGGTGTGGGCATGGCATACGTCCAGTTGCAGCGGAGCGCGGAGCGATTGGCGGCAGAGACCCGGGTAAGGCAGGTGGAGAATTTCGTGATCCGCCTCGATCCACTTGAGAGTTCGCTGAAGAACTTCTTCATCAACTACGATGTCTACGTCGGTTCTGCGGAGAATTTCCCCTATCTCTCACAGAGTGTGAAACAGCAGTTAAAGGGGTTGGCGGCAGAGGCCGCCAAGTTTGGTGAGTATGCCATCGGCGAGAAACAACGGGCGCTTTCGCGCAAGTTGAGTTTCGGTATTGCCGAACTCCAGGAGATTCTGGACCGCGTGGATAGTTTGTCTGCCCAAGGGGAACAGATGCCGATGACGCTGATGGATCGTTCCGATGAAGTATCGGAACGTTTTCTCAAGAACTTCTCAGATCTGCAGGAAGAGGCGCGCCAAGAATTGTCCAATGCCTCGAAGGAGGGAAAGCAGGTAGGGGAGTCCAATCGCACTGCCTTCGTCGTGTCCATGGTGATGTTTCTGGCGGTGGCCGTCGGACTGTTACGATGGGTCTCGCGATCGATCGCTGTGCCAATCGCAAAGCTGACAGCCGAGGCCGAAGCGGTGATCTCGGATGGAAAGGATTTCGTGGCGACAAAGCAAGGCGCCGGCGAAATTCAACGCTTGAGCGACTCGATCAGCCATATGACCGATTCGCTGGAGCAATTGGTCAAACGTCGCACCGGAGAGTTGAATGAGAAGAACCGGACGCTCAATGAAGAGATTGAGCGTCGGAAGGAATCGGAGGCGCGCATGTTGGAGGCGAAGACGGCGGCGGAAAATGCAAATGCCGCCAAGAGCGATTTTCTGGCAGTGATGAGTCACGAACTGCGGACACCCCTGAATTCGATTCTGGGTTTTGCCGACGTGCTGACCGAGGGCATCCAAGGCGTGGTGAACGGGGATCAGTAAAAGAGTTTACGGAATATCTCCAACAGCGGTCGTCATCTGCTCTTGAAGTCGCTGTTCAACCTGCTGAACTTCTGCTTTCCCTCATCAACGATATTCTCGATCTTTCGAAGATCGAAGCTGGCAAGGAATCGCTGTCGGTTGAGCCGGTGGACGTGGAGTCGATTTGCCGGGACGCGATCGGACTGCTAAGTAGGCAGGCCGAGAAGAAGACCCTGCACGTGAAGTTGAAAGTCGATTCACGGATTGGTGCCATCAAGGCTGATCGGCGACGCCTCCGGCAGATCTTGTTCAATCTGCTTAGCAATGCGGTGAAGTTCACACCCGATGGAAAGTCGATCGGGCTCGAGGTTTACTTGAAGGACAAGAAGACCGCCTGCTTCACGGTGTGGGATGAAGGTATTGGGATCGCGCCGGAGGACCAGAAGAAACTGTTTCAGCCCTTTGTGCAGATCGACAGCAAGTTGTCGCGGAAATTCGAAGGGACAGGACTGGGGCTTCATCTGGTCAAACGTCTCGTGGAGATGCATGGAGGCTCGACGAAATTGGAAAGCAAGGAGGGCGAAGGCAGTCGCCTGCACGTGCTGCTGCCTTGGAGCAGACAAGACGCGAGCGACACGAAGCGCGCGCGATCGGGTGATGAGTCATCGATCAACCTGGTGAAGGCGCCGGTGTCCTCGCGGCCAATGGTGTTGATGGTGGAGGACAATCAGATGAATCAACAGTCGATCACCCAATACCTGGAGGCGCACAAGTTTGACATTCTCGTGGCAGGGGATGGCCCGACGGCTCTGCGCCTGGCGGAGGCTGAGGATTTCGACCTGATCCTGATGGATGTACAGATGCCGGGAATGGATGGCCTCGAATGCACCCGGGAACTGCGGTCACGTTCGAAGACCAAGGAAATCCCGATCATCGCGGTGACGGCCATGGTCATGGACGGCGATCGGGAACGGTGCCTTGAGGCGGGTGCCAACGATTACCTGTCCAAGCCGTTGGACCTGAAGCAACTCGTCAGAATCGCCAACCAACACGCTGGCCGAACGCAGGGCAAGGATGCTTGAGCGCGGCGACCATGGATTCTTCCACCATTCTGATCATCGAGGATGAAGAGCGGGGGCGAGACCTGCTCGGAGCGCATTTACGCCCACTCGGTTTTCAACTGGAGTTTGCGGCAGATGGAGCCGCGGGTGTTCGCAAGGCTCAGGAACTCATACCCGACATCATTCTCTCTGACGTCATGATGCCAGGTACGACCGGGTTTGATGTCTGCCGGGCGGTGCGGGCTGACGAGCGGCTGAAGGAGGTGCCGATTCTCTTGATCACCGCCCTGGATGATCGTGAATCCAGATTGGAAGGGATCGAGGCCGGCGCAGATGAATTTATTTCGAAACCCTTCGACGGACAGGAATTGCGAGCGCGCATCCGGCTGATCTCCAAGCTGAATCGTTTTCGAGGAGTGCTGACAGAAAAGAACAAGTTTCAGCAGGTCGTTGACCTGGCTCCGAATGCGATCTTTGTAGTGAATGCTCGGTTGGAAATCGAGTTTGCCAACAACTCGGCGAAGGAACTGTTTCGTGCCAACACCGAGCTGCCACTGGAAGGGGTGCGTTTCCCTTTTTTGATCGAGACGTTGCCTTACGCGACCTTCGACGAGGAGTTGTTTGCCAAGGTCAATCGCACCGGTCAGTGCGTGCGCTTCACCGGTTCGTTCATCCGGTTGAACAACGAACGCTTTCCGGCGGAAGGTTCGGTGGGGCCATTCTCGTGGAATAACGATCCGGCCTTGCAGGTCAACATCGCGGATGTCTCCTCGACCCGGCGATTGGA
>JBMYQZ010000081.1:0-12303 GCA_049601855.1 Limisphaerales bacterium
AGCAAATGAAGGTTAGTTGACTTTCACGTCAATGAGCTTCGGCTTCGATTCGGGCGACTTCGGGAGATGAATCTCCAGCACGCCGTTCTGGTGTTCCGCCTTCACCTTGGTGGCATCAACGTCTTCCGGGACGTTGAAGCGCCGGGTGAAGCTGCCGTAGACACGTTCGATGCGGTGGAGGGTTTTGCCATCTTCCTTCTTCTCGGAGCTGCGTTCGCCCGAGACGGTCAGCACCCCGTCTTCCACGGAGACCTTCACGTCCTTCTTCTCGACAGCCGGCAGGTCAGCCTTGATGAGGTATTCATTTTCGTCTTCCACGACGTCCACGCGAGGGGTCCAACCGGCCGTCGTCGATTCGCCGCCGTTGGTAAACCGGGTCGGGCTCACGCCCCAGAGCGAGGACAGGCGATCGGACAGTTCATCCATTTCCTTGAATGGGTTCCAGCGAGTCATTGCAGTCATAATCAATTGCCTTTCCTGGCGGTTGTTCTTTGGTTGGAAGGACCGGCGCCCGCCTGACGCCGGTCGTCCTGTTTCCCTTTGACACTTCCGATCCAACCACCGTGGCTGAATCATCCAAGTGAGGGGTAACGCAAGGGGTATGCCAGGGAGAAGAAGTGGCAGGATAGTTAGAATGCGGCCTATAATTAGCCTATTAACCCATCTTATTGGAAATTAAGAGACAATATGTCTCTTAGACAAGAGTCAGCCATTTGCGTCATTAAGACTCATAATAGCATTTTTGGCACATCGAGCAGCGAGGAGATCTCGTTCCCCTTGGAAACCTTCCTGCCACGGGCGACCAAACGACAATTTACACCAGCGGTTTGGGCGCCCTCCCCGTCTTCCTTGGGGCTGTCGCCGATGTGCAGCATCCGCTGCGGCTCCACCTTCAACCAGCGAATGGCCTGCTCGAAAATCACCGGCGAGGGCTTCGTGAAGCCCACGTTGCACGAGACGACGATCGAGTCGAAATACTTCTTCAGCCCCAAGCGATCGAGCAGCGGAATCAAGCGGTCGTCCCAGTTCGAAACAACTCCCAATTTAATTTCGCGGGCAGCGAGGTCCTCCAAAGTGCGCACCACATCGCCAAAGACGATCCACACATCCGGCTCGGCGAAGCGTTGGTAAACCGCCGGGAAAAACTCATCGGGTAATTCCGCACCTTGCACGCCAAAAGACTCGCGCACGATCTCAAACCAGGATTCCTGCGAGTAATTGAAGTTGTGTCTCGATTTCCAAGCATCCTTGAAATTCCAATTGATGAACTCGGGACTGGCCTCAACTCCAAACTCGGAAGCGACTTCCACGTAAATGTCCCCCACCGAAGGCCACGGATTGATCAGGGTGCCGCCAACGTCAAACGTCACGGCTTCGATGCCTTCGAAGCCGTTCACAGCACGGACCCGAGAATCCAAGGCGCAAATTCCTCGTCACCGACGCCGGCGATTTCGCTCTTGGTTCGCTCTCCCCCGGCCACGGCGACGATCTTCTCGAAGATTCTGCGGCCGACATCTTCAACTGATTCCGTTCCGTCCAGGATGGTGCCGGCATTGATGTCCATGTCGTCTTCCATCCAATTGTATAGCGGGGTGTTGGTGGCGATCTTGATGCAGGGAGTTGGCTTGCAACCAAAGACGCTTCCTCGTCCGGTGGTGAACACGCCGACGTTACAACCGCCTGCGACCAGACCCGTCATCGAAATGGGATCAAAGCCGGGAGTATCCATGAAACAGAAACCCGGCTGGTCGATCTGCTCGGCGTATTGATAAACGGCGGCCAGCGGCGACCGGCCGCCTTTCGCCACCGCACCAAGACTCTTTTCGTAAATCGTCGTCAAGCCACCGGCCTTGTTGCCAACGCTCGGGTTGTTGTTGATGGAGACGTTGTGTTGCTCGGCGTACTCCTCCCACCACTTCACGAAGCCAAGGAGCTTCTCACCGACCTCGCGACTGACCGCGCGACGTGTCAAGAGATGCTCCGCACCGTAAATCTCGGTCGTCTCACCCAATACTGAACTGGCGCGGTATCGTACGAGTTCATCCGAGGCGTAGCCGAGGGCGGGATTGGCGGTGATACCGCTGTTGCCATCGGAGCCGCCGCAATTCATGGCGAGAGCCAGCTTGCTGATCGGCTGCGGCGTACGACGGACATCGTTGACGCGGGGCAACATTTCGCTCACCGCCTTCACGCCCGCCTCCACGGTCTTGCGGATGCCGCCCAGCGACTGGATGTCCATGGTGATGGGCGCCTGTTCGCCATCGCGCGGCTCGTCGAGATGCGTGTTCTTGACCACGGCTTGCACCTGGTTCACCTCGCAACCCAAGCCGACGAGCAGGTAACCGCCGACATTCGGATGTCGCGCGATACCGGCGAGCGTACGTTGCAGCACGAAGGTCGGCTCACCCGGATCGTTCGCACATCCGCTGGTGTGCTTGAAGGCAATCACACCGTCGATGTTCGGGTAGTCCCGTTTGAAATCGTCGTTCGAGAATCGCTCGGCGATGTATTTCGAAGTCGAGGCGGAGCAATTCACGCTCGAGATCACCGCGATGTAATTCCGGGTCCCGACGCGTCCGCCGGGACGCGCATACGCCGGAAACGTTCGCTTCGGGTCCTGATGGTAATCCACCTCAGCGACGTCCGCTCCGAAGGCATAATCGCGAGCGAATTCACCCAGTTCCACGTTGTGGGTGTGCACGTGATCCCCGACTTCGATCGCTCCCTTCGCGAACCCAAAGGTCTGGCCATAGCGCTTTATCGGCTGCCCGTCAGCCACCGCTTTGATGGCGATCTTGTGACCGGGACCGATCAACTGATTCGCCTTCAACGGAACCGGACCATCCTCGATTTCCAAGCCCTCCTTGAGCGGGCGTTTCGCCACGGCCACGGAGTCATCCCCGTGCATGATCAGGAGGCAATCGGAGAATTTCATCAGCTGAGAAGCCAGAAGCCGCCAACTACGAAGGCCAAACAAGACGCGCCGACAAACACGGCGCGTGATTGGACGCCAAGCCGGCCGATGCCAGCCGCAACCAAGGTCATCGCCGCGATCGTTCCAATGCCATAGGCAACCAGAAACGCGATCGCATCACCCACCGTTGGAAGCGCCAAGGCCGGAACGACGCCGAGGAAATGTGAACTGCCCGCAAAGCCATGAAGAATCCCGATCGCCAAGGCTGCGTGGGTGTGGCGATGGCGAACGTGAATGTGCGCGTGCTCAAGGTCTCCATGAACGTGCGGCTCATCGTTCACCTGCTTCGAAAAGGCCCGACGAATCCCCCACAAACCAACTCCGATCAAGGTGATTCCCACGACCCATTCGGCTGCATTGGAAAAAGCGACCATGCCAAAGGCATCACGAAAGGTCAGTGCCAGCAAACCGACCAGGATGACTCCCGCCGAATGCCCCATGCCCCACCGCAATCCAAGCCGCGCGGCTTCGCGTCCCCGGTCCGCCGACAACGGCGCGATGGCCGCGACGTGGTCAGGCCCGCTCAAGACGTGGATGGCTCCGGCAATCAATCCTGCAAAGGCGCTCAGCATGTGACAGGGGAACTATGGCAGTGTTTGAGGTGAGCGGAAGGAAAGTAATCAGTGACCAGTGATCGGTAATCGGCAAACCGGACACCCCCGGACCGATTGCTGATGACTGACAACTGTTTACTTTCCATAACCTTGGGGGTTGTTCTGGTGCCAGTTCCACGCGCTGGCGACGATGTCTTCGAGCTTGGTATGAGTGGGTTGCCAGCCGAGTTCATCGATGGCCTTTTGCGAGGAAGCAATCAAGCGCGGTGGGTCACCCGGTCGCCGTGCTTCTTTAATCACCTTGATGTCCTGACCGGTGACCTGTTGGCAGGTATCGATCACCTGGCGCACGGAATAGCCTTCACCGTTGCCAAGGTTGTAGTGGCCGTTCACCTCGGGCTTCAACGCGAGCAGGTGGGCGGAAGCCAGATCCTGGATGTGGATGTAATCGCGAATGCAAGTGCCGTCGGAAGTGTCGTAATCGGTGCCGAAAATGGAACAGCTCTCCTTCTGACCCAGCGGCACCTTGAGGATGTTCGGGATCAGGTGGGTTTCGACGCGATGTGCTTCGCCCCGGGTCGGTGACGCTCCCGCGGCGTTGAAGTAGCGGAAGGCGACGAAGTCGAGTCCATGGATTTGCTGGTACCAACGAAGCAAGGATTCGAACATCAACTTGGATTCGCCGTAGGCGTTGACCGGCAGTTTCGGAAAGTCTTCCTCAATCGGCACGCGATCGGGCATGCCAAAGATGGCGGCGGTGGAACTGAACACCATCTTCTTCACCCCGGCCTGCACGCAGGCGTCCAGCAGTTCGATGGAGTTGGAGACGTTGTTCCGGAAATACTTGGTGGGATCCTGCATCGATTCGCCCACCATGATGAAGCCGGCGAAATGCAGGACGGCTTCCGCCTCGCTTTTGCGCAAGGCAGCGAGGATGGCAGCGTGATCGCCGAGGTCTCCCGGCACAAATTTGGCCCGTTCGTCGATCGCTTCGCGATGGCCTTCGACGAGACTGTCGAACACGGTCACGTTGTGGCCAGCATTGCAGGCTTCCTCAACGAAGACCGAGCCGATGTATCCCGCACCGCCGGCGACGAGCAAATTCATGGCCGGGACGTTAATTAGCGGCCGCGTCCCCGACAACGCAAAACGGTCCGGCTTGCCCTCTGCCGGCCGGCACCCTACAACGTGCGCGTGTCGCAAAACGCCGATGACAAACCCACCGAACTGACGACCGGGCTCCGGCGTTTTCTTTACCTGACCATCTTCATCGCCGGCGCGGCCATCCTGGTGGTCGAGATCCTTGGGGCGAAGATGTTGTCGCCCTTCTTCGGCACCTCGCATTTCGTGTGGACGGCGCAGATCGCGGTGACGCTGATGTCACTCTCGATCGGATACTGGTTCGGCGGTTGGCTGGTGGATCGTTCGCCCAAGCTGAATCTGCTCTATCGTTGCCTGCTGGGAGCGGGCGTTTACCTGGCGCTCACGATTCCGCTCTGCGCCAGCGTGTCGCTGGCCTGCCTCAAGATGCCCTTGGCGGTGGGCTCCTTGTTCGCCTCTTTGTTCCTCTTCTTCGTGCCGCTGACATTGCTGGCGGTCACGGGCCCGTTCGTGGTTCGCATCTTCACCTCGGACGTCGCCTCCGTGGGTGGCAATGTCGGTCGAATCTCTGCCATCAGCACGATCGGCAGCGTGGTGGGTACGGTCTTGATCGGCTACGTGCTCATCCCCTTGATGCCAAACTCGACCACCATGTTTGTCGTGTCGGGCATTCTCATCGTACTGCCGTTGACCTTTTTCCTGCTATGGAAGTCCGAGACGAAGCTTCCGGCAACCGCCGCAGTCACCGTCTTGGCAATCATCGCCGGAGCCGTGGGAGTCATGAACGATGGCAAAGTGGACACCGCCGATTGGTTGGAGGTCGATCGGGTCAATTCCAACTTCGGGTTGATGCAGGTGATGGAGAACAGCGATGGCACGCGTCGGGATTACCTCAACGATTACCTCACGCAGAACACCTACGATCCTGAGACCGGACAGAGTACGTCACTCTTCACCCACATGCTGCACGGCTTGGCCAAGGTGTACACCCGCGACACTGAGGATGTGCTTTGCATCGGGATGGGCATCGGAATCGTACCAATGCTGTTCGCCGAGGAAGGCAGCAAGGTCGACGTGGTGGAAATCAACGACCGAATCGCCGGACTCGCCAAACGACACTTCGGACTGAAACCGGAGAAACTGAACCTCACGATTGGCGACGGACGCTACTTCGTGAATGCCTGCGAGAAACAGTATGACGCGGTGATCCTCGATGCCTTCCTGGGCGATTCCTCTCCGTCCCATCTGCTCTCGCAAGAAGCTTTTGCGCAGATGAAGCGGGTGCTGCTACCCGAGGGCGTATTGGTGATCAATTGCTTTGGCGAGTTCGAACCGGGCAAGGACTTCTTCACCGCGTCGCTCGACAAGACGCTCAAGTCGGTCTTTACCTCGGTACGCATTCACGCCACCGGTAATGGCAATGTCTTCTTCGTGGCTTCCGCCGCCCCGGAGTTGACCCAACATCGCGAGATCGACTACGACGACGCCCACACCAGCGTGGTGTGGCGGATGAAGAACTGCATGAACGGAATCAAGTACACCCTCCCCGCGAACGGCATCGTCCTGACCGACGATTACAATCCGGTCGACTTTCACGATGCCGAGAATCGCGAAGGCTTCCGACGTGATCTCGCGCGGAACATGCACGAAGGGTGAAGCGGACGGACTGCTCGTCATCTTGGCAGGCGATCGGGCCTAGAACCCGTAGGTAGGCAGAAGGACCACCGCCCGGAAACCCATTGCAATTGCTGACACCGTGTGTCATTAACGTTAACGCAATGGCCGCACGCCGCATTCACTTGCTCTTCACCGCCGTCGTCTTGGCCGCTGGCCTGCATGCCAACGCCCAAGATTCACGGACGGCCAAGGCCGTACTCGATTCGAGTTCGCTCGTTCATTATCTCGACCCTTTCACCTCCTACCCCGGTGGCATCAAGCAATCGCTACGCGGGCTTGGCTGGCTGGATCCAACCCCGCGATTTCTTCGCACGACCTCGATTATTCCGTCGACGCGGCCGGTGTTGACCTACGGAAGTTGGCCGCTCACCAACGGCTTGATGGCAAAGCCTCTGGTGGGAGAAGGCATACCCGGTTTTTATGCCGCGCCGGTCGAACCGGTCATGATCGAACGCGCCGACGTCGAGAACACCGATCAACGCGAGCCGAATTCCTATTATTACTTCTACCGCAACAAGATCGAAATCAAACCGCCCTCGTTCAACAACGGACAACTTGTCGCGCCTAACTTTGAACGTCCCCACTTCGAGGATCCGCAGGTCGAACGCCCGGACTTCGACCTGCGAGGAGTCGCCAGGGCCACGCTGAAGCGCTACCCGAATCGGCGTTACGAAACCATTCCCGGCGGCCTCAAGTATCAGCAGAAAAATCGCTCCCAACCCAGCGGTGAACTTGCCGCACCCAAACGACGCCATCGACCCGCCAGCTATTGGGACGTGAACGACGCCCGCAACGATCCGCGCGCCGGAAACGATCCCGAATTGGTCATGGAAGATCGCCGCAAAATCTACTGGCGGGCAAATTACAACTTCCGCAATCCAAGCGAGAACATCGACGCCAAGGACCCCAAGCCTTCCTACGCCATTCGGCCAACCTACCAGCCTGAGTTTCGTCGCCGACGCCCCATCGGCGGCTTCTGATTCCTTCCCCATGGCCCCGATGAAAGTCTACGGCGTCCAGTACGACATCGTGTGGGAAGACCAGCCCGCGAATTGCCACAAGGTGCGTGCCATCATCGCTCAGGAATGCCCCGAAGCCGGCTCGCTCGTGGTCCTGCCTGAAATGTTCGCCACCGGCTTCTCCAACAACACCACTGCCACCGTCGCCACCGAGGCCACGCTCGACACCCTCCGCAGCATTGCCCGCGACTACCACGTCCACGTCAACGCCGGGATTGTCGTTCCCGGAGAAAACGGTGCCCGAGCCACCAACCGTTCCGTCGTCATCTCTCCCGATGGCGAAAGCATCTGCGAATATATCAAACAACGACCGTTCACCCTCGGCGGTGAAGCAGACGCTTACGAAGCCGGCAACGAACTCCAGATCTTAGAATGGCAGGGCATCAAGGTTGCGCCTTTCATTTGCTATGATCTCCGCTTTCCCGAGCTCTTTCGCCCCGCGGCCGCCGCTGGTGCTGAATTGATCACGGTCATGGCCAGTTGGCCGGACAAGCGGGTCCACCACTGGGTGCACCTCCTGCAATCCCGCGCGATTGAAAACCAATGCTACGTCGTTGGCGTCAACCGCATCGGCAAAGATCCAAACCACAATCACACGGGTCGCACGATCATTGTCGACTACACCGGCGCGATCATCGCCGATGCCGAATCCGATCAGGGAACTATCTTCACCGACCTCGACATCGAGGCCCAACGCGAGTACCGCAAAGGCCTCCCCTTCCTCGCGGACATGAAGCGCTGAGCGTTTCAGTTACAATTCTCCCACGCATTTCTATTGGCGCAGCCGCCGCCATTGGCCGATAAGACACACCATGAGCAAAGATTCTCAAGAGGTGCATGCCGATGACGAACTCAACCAGTTCTTCGACAGCGTCAAGAGTTTTGGCAAATCGGTCATCGACAAGGGGCAGCAATTGAAAGAATCCCTCACCCCCGATCGCGAGCCCGAAGAACCCCTCCGCGATATTCTTGCCCGTATCGAGCAACGGCTCGACAACCTGGAACAAACGGTAGGCCAGATGACCACCAAGCCAAAGACCAAGAAGGCGAAGAAGAAGAAAGCCAAGAAGGACTGATCACAGGATCCGTTTCGGATCCCCTTCAAAACCCGCCGCCGCGAATCCCCCACCGACCAGACCTTCCTCGATCGAGGACAAATCCGGCCGTTGCTCCAACACCGCCGGATCCTTCACAAAATCCACCGACCGATCCTGCGGTTGGTATCCCAGTCGGAACGCATTCGCGTTGTCAAAGAACGGCTCCGGATTGTCCGACACTCCGTAAACCACCTCGAAGCCGACGTCCTGGTTCAATCCGATCTCGATCAATTGCACGAGATCTCGCGCGCTCACCCAGGTCCGCAACCTCCGCTCCTTGCTCAAGTCATCCCCCACGTAACCAATCCGGATCGCCATCACCTTCAGCCCAAACTTGTCCGCGTAGAACGACGCCTCCATCTCTCCCAACGCCTTGCTCACCGCATACTCTCCATTCGGTCGCGGAAAACTCTCGTGGTCAATCTGTTCCCCGCGCTTCTTGAAACCCACCACATGCGCACTGCTCGCATATACCACGCGAGAGATCCCATTGACCCGCGCTGCTTCAAACACGTTGTGCGCCCCTTCGATGTTCGGCTTCAGCAATTCATCAAATGTGTAATCCGCCCCAACCAACCCCCCGAGGTGCACGATCCCATCCACTTCTTTCGTCACCCGAATCAAGAAGTCCGAATCCCCCAGATCACCCTGCTCGAATTCCTCCTTCTCCCCCAACTCCGCGAGTTCTTGGATATCCGACACAACGATCCGATCATGGTAGTGCGCCAGTTCGGGACGAATTGCCCTCCCGACAATTCCAAGGGCCCCGGTCAACAAGATCGTCTTCATGCCGTTCTTCTACCAAGAGGAACGGAAGTGAACAAAAACGTTTTCGCCGACCGCGCTCCCCGTTATCACATCCGTACGTGAGAAACATCGAAGTCATCTCTCCCTTGGACGGCTCAACGCTCGGTGACATCGAAGTCGCCAACGCAGCCGCCGTCGATGCGGCGGTCCAACGTTCCCGGACCGCCTTCGAATCTTGGGGCTCCACCCCGGTCAAGGAACGCGTCCAACCTCTCTTCCGCTTCAAGCAACTCGTCGAACAAAACATCGCCGAACTCTCCAAAATCGTCAGCGACGAGAACGGCAAGACTCACGGCGAAGCGGAAGCCGGCATTCGCAAGGGTCTCGAGGTTGTCGAATATGCCACTGCTCTCCCGGCCCTCGGACAGGGTGGAAAACTCGAGGTCAGCCGGGGCGTCGATTGCTTCACCCGCCGCTATCCACTCGGCGTCGTCACCGGCATCACCCCGTTTAATTTCCCCGCGATGGTTCCCCTCTGGATGATCCCTATCGCCCTCGCCACGGGAAACACCTTCCTTCACAAACCCTCCGAACAAACTGCGCTCACCCCCGTCCGCCTTGCCGAACTGCTCAGCGAAGCCGGCCTCCCCGAAGACGTCTACCAGGTCGTTCAAGGAGACCGCGAAACGGTGGAGGCGCTCCTCGATCATCCCGGCATCTCCGCCGCTGCCTTCGTCGGTTCCACCAAGATCGCCAAACTCGTCTATGAACGCGGCATCGCCAACGGCAAACGGACTCTCGCCCTCGGTGGCGCCAAGAATCATCTCGTCGTCGTCCCCGACGCCGATCCCGAAATCACCGCCAAGAATGTCGTGGCCTCCGCCACCGGTTGCGCCGGCCAACGTTGCATGGCCGCCAGCGTTCTCATCACCGTCGGCGATTGCGCAAATGTCCTCGATGCGATCGAAAACGAAATGAAACATGTCGTCGCCGGCGAGAATATGGGCGCGATCATCAGCGAAGCCGCCAAGGTACGCATCGAAGGCTACATCCAACGCGCCGTCGACGCCGGAGCCAAGGTGACCCTCGACGGACGCAACACCACGGTACCCGGCAAGGAGAACGGCTTCTACGTCGGCCCCACCATCATCGACGGCATCGACATCGGCAACGAATGCGCCTGTGACGAAATCTTCGGCCCCGTCCTCACCATCCTCCATGTCGACACCCTCGACAAAGCGCTGAAGATTGAAAACGCGAACGCCTACGGCAATGCCGCTTCCATCTACACCACCAACGGTGCCACCGCCCGCTACTTCGAAGAACACGCCAACTCCGGCATGATCGGCGTCAACATCGGTGTCCCCGTCCCCCGCGAACCCTTCTCCTTCGGCGGCTGGAACGACTCCAAGTTCGGCGAAGGCGACATCACCGGCGAAGACGGAATCCGTTTCTGGACCAAGACTAAAAAAATCACGCAAAAGTGGGACGCCGGTTCCGCCAAGAACTGGATGTCATGAAAGCCGCCGTCTACCAAGGCAAAGAACAACTCCTCGTCGATAACGTCGCCGACCCCAGTCTCGACGATGGCGAAGTCCTCATCGAAATCGACGCCTGCGCCGTCTGCGGAACTGATCTCCGGACCTACCGCTACGGCGACAAGAAGATCGCGCCACCTCGCGTCCTCGGACACGAATTCTGCGGCACGATCGTTGAGTCGCGCGCAGACGCCAACGTCGGAATCGGCGATCGCGTTGTGATGTACATCGTCCTCCCCTGCGGTGAGTGTCGTTACTGCACCATGGGACGCCAAAACCTTTGCGAATCCCGCACCACGATGTCCTACCACTACGACGGCGCCTTTGCGCCGCTGATGAAAGTCCCCGCCAAGGCCGTCGCCAACCGCCAACTCTTCAAGGTCGAATCTGACATCCCCTCCGATCAGATGAGCCTCAGCGAACCCCTCGGCTGCGTCATCAATGCCCACGGCCGTCTCGACATCGGTATCTACGACACCGTCGCCGTCATCGGCGCCGGCCCTATCGGTACCATGCACGCCGTCCTCTCGCGAATCGAAGGCGCCCAGAAAGTCTGGATGCTGGACGTCTCCGAAAACCGCCTCGAGATCGCCAAGGGATTCGACATCGACGAAACCATCGTCGTGAAACAAGACGGCTCCCACCGCGAACGAATCAAAGAACTCACCAGCGGCCTCGGCCCCAGCGTTGTCATCGTCGCCTGCAGCAACGCCCACGCCCAGGCCGACGCCCTCGAGATTGCGGGTAAAGGAGGACGAGTCGAATTCTTCGGCGGCCTCCCCAAGTCCGCCCCCACCGCCGTCCTCAACACCAATCATCTTCACTACAAGGAAATCGTCGTCACCGGCTCCTACTCCGAAAAGATGAGCGACTTCCAGGCAGCCCAGGCCCTCATCCAGAGTGGCCGCTTCCCTGCCGACCGCATCATCACCCACACCCTCCCATTGGACCGCATCACCGAAGCCTTCCCGTTGATGGAGAGCGGTGAAGCTCTGAAAGTCTGCATCGATCCACGTAGCACCAGCGGTTCGCCGGTATCCGATTCAATAGCCATGGATGAACACCGATATGCTCAGATCAATCCGCGCGACATGCGATAGCGATCGGTTACCTCTCAAAGCGACTGTCCACGACTTCTGCCACTTGTTTACCCATTCATCGGTGGTTTAACAGAATGCTCCTCTCGCCCCAACAAACCCGCCTCCTCTACCAACACGCAGTAGACAACCACTACGCTATCCTCGCCGTAAACGCCGATAGCCCCGCGGCCATCACCGATTGCCTCGTCGCTGCTGCGGCCTGCGACGCCCCGATCATCATCGAGACCAGTCTCTGGCAACTCACCGGACACAGTTTTGGGGCCGGCGATCCCCTGCTCGGTATCGATCGCTACCTCAGCGACCTCCGCACGCTCGCCAACTCCGAGCGCTTCGAAAACGTCCCCGTCATTTATCACACCGACCACATCAAGGGACCGCAAACGCTCGACATTCTCAGACACGCCATGCGCGCTGGTGCCTCGAGCATCTCCCTCGACTCCTCCGAACTCACCGCCGAAGACAACATCGATCACCTCAACCAACTCTGCCGCTTCGC
>JBMYQZ010000082.1:0-12300 GCA_049601855.1 Limisphaerales bacterium
AATTTGTACAAGCCCGATCTTTGGCTTTTTCAAGTTTTCGAACACGCCCTAGTCGGCGGATTTCCTGTTCGCTACGGGAATTCGAATTCGAGGAAGCCGTGGCTGGTTTGGACGCCGTGACTTTGCTGAGGCTGCGGGTCTGGCCGTTTTGGGTGATGGAGCGAATGTCCTTGAAGGCGTAGCGGCGGGTGTAGCTGCGCCCCCGGACGGTCATGTTGATCGTGACGGACCTGGAGGTGTCATCGACCTTGGCGATCGTACCGTTGAGTTTGGCGCCGTTGTTGAATTCGATGGTGTCGCCGAAAAGCGGTAACGCCATCAGCAGAATGGCGAATAGGGTCGCGACCTTCGTCATGGTTGGCTGATGTACAGGGTCATCGGTTTGCTATCAAGACAGGACGTTTGACCGATTCGGCTCGTGTCTACAGTGTGACACCCAGGTCCGATCCACCTTGGGACTTGCGACCAACCGGTGTCACGGGCATGAATACGAACATGCGCTTCCTCCTGGTTCATCTTGCCATCGCCAACGTGCTGCTCCCCGTCCAACCGGCCGTTTCGGAAGCGATCGATTTCAACGATCTTCCCGACGGTAAATTCATCTTTGAGGCGGAGAATTGGGCCGGATTCCGTGGCTTCCCCGGCAATGGTCGACCCAAGGCGGTCGTTCAAGCCGGCCGGGGCATCAACGGCAGCAAGGCCTTGGCCGTTTGGCATTCGGAAAAGTTCCGGACGGATTCGTGGGGAGTTCGATACCAGTTGCCTCAGGCTTTCAGCAACGGCGTGGTCTGGGTCCAATGTCGGTTCAAGCCACCGGGAGAGTGGTTGGGTGGTTTCGTGATGGATGCGCGAACAACCGACGGTCGCGGCATCCTGGCGCGCATTGCCGGCGGCCCCTACCAGACCGGGAAGCTTCGCTGGCACAGCACCTGGTCGCGGGCGTACTGGCGGCTCTACTCGGTGACTGAACCGGCTACGGATTGGCAGACCATCACGATGCGAATCGACTTCGATCAAAGCACGGCCGCCAGTTGGCTCAATGAAGAGGCGTTGAGTGAGGAGGCACCGCTGGCCGCCAAGGGTGCTTTCGCGCTCCTGCATCTCGGGTTCGGAGGAACGGAGCAGAAGCCGGCGTTGATCGACGACCTGCTCATTGGCCGCCAGGCACCTTCCGGGTTCGGCGCGCTCCAACTGCTTCCCAAGCCCGAGAAGGATCTGCGATTTCGCTTCGCCGCCATCGGTGATCCACAGCTCGGTTTTGGTGGCTACCAGACGGATCAGGTCCGCTACGGGCTGGCCGCCAACCAGATCAATCGAGCGGACGCAGCTCTCACGCTCGTGCTCGGCGACATGGTCCACACGAACCGTGATGAGCAGGCGTATCGCGATCTGGTGAAGTTGGAGAAGAGTTTCGACAAGCCAGTGCATTACGTCCGCGGTAATCACGAAGATCTCGATCTCTTCAAGAAACACTTTCATCCGGAATCCAACTATTCCTTCACGCACGGCGGTCTGCGCTTCGTGGTTGTCGATGCTATTGGGAAACAACTCGGTCTGGCTGAGAAACAACTCAACTGGCTCGAGAGCGAATTTGAAGCGGCCAACCAAGCCGGACAGGAAATCGTCCTCTCGCTCCATGTTTCTCCGTGGCAAGACAACGAGAAAGGTCGTGGCATCTACAACCAGATCGGTCCGGGACGCGACGAACTACGCGCGCTCATGAAGAAACATCATGTGCTCCTTTCTCTCAGCGGACATTACCACCGGGGGCTTTGGCATGAGCGCGAAGAGGAGACTCATTACCTGGTGCTGCCGGGCACGGCGAGGGTTAGTGCCGGGGCGTTTGGCTGGTGTCTGTTCGACGTTTATCCCGATCGAGTGGTGATGTACCAAAAGCCGTTATTCTTCGGATACGAAAAAGCGGGAGCAAAGCGCATCCAGAGTCCGCGCAGCTGGTTGATCTACTCGGACTTGAAGAAGAAGCATCCCTACGTCCAACAGGGTCCGCTCGTCATGCGACGTCACCGACCCGAGGTCAGTCGTTGAAGACCATCTCGCGCAGATCGCTGAGTTGATCTTCGAGGGAGAACGAGACGCCCATCGCGAGATAGACGAGGGAGCCGAAGGCATTCATGTTTGCGTCACGTTCGGAGGCGGCATCAATGCGGCCCTTGAAGCAGCGGTTCACCTCTTGGATTTCGGCGTAAAACTTGTTCAAACCGGTCATCTCCCAGTCCGGTTCTCCGCCTTCCTTGTGCACGATGTATTGCTGGATGAGATAGGAGCCGGCGACGCGCAGGATGGTTTCCTCCATCGTGGCAAAGGGCAGGTGCGAGTTCGCCATGCCCTTGAAGTGGGAAAGGATCGGGCAGCCGCTGGTGGCCATCACGAGACCAAACAAGGCGCGCAACCCCGTTTGTGAATCCGTGCGTTTCACGTACGCGCGGTCCGGCGTCTCCACCTCGATCGTGACCTCCTCCGTGGAAAGCATGCTCTTGAAGGTCTCGGTGATGCGTTTGGCATCGAGGGCGGCGGGGCAGAAATCGTGCTCTGTCTCGCTCAGCGGACAGTTGATGCACTTGTGAAAATCCAGCTTGGTCCAATAAGGGAATTCGTCGGTGTTCTGGGACGCATCGGAATCGCGCTTGGTATCGACGTCGAAACTGTATTCCTGGCCGCTATCCAGCTTGAACGTGTATTGGATCTTCACTGATTCGAGGCTACCCCAATCGGGTGGTCGGGGCAACCTAAGGCAGAATATCAGCAACACGCTCGGCGGTGATGGCGCCTGGATACCTGCCAACGCACGATCCCCGGCCATGGGCTTGGTTATCGACCCTCATGGTCAACTCGGCCTTCCGGATTTCACTCGTAAGATTCCCGCGACAATGAGCACGACGCCGGCCGTGATGAGGATCTTCTCTACTCGCGCGAAAAAGTCATCCGGCAGCTGAACGGCTAAAATGCAGGTCAATAGTCCGAACCCGAGTCCCTGCATCCATCCCCCAGTCCACTCGGCCGTTTGCCAAAAAGGTTGTCTGCCGACGCCGGTCGCGACGTCATCGTTCTCTTTGTTCATAGTCGCTAGATTGCTTTATGATGTTCCCCGGTGTTGGTCGGAAATTAGATATTAGTCGGTTCTCCGGATGGCACGCGTTCCTGTCTAAGGCTCCTCCGTAGGTATGGCAGATTGTTTTGTCGGAGCGTTTGTGGGAACGCAAACGAGTTACGTTTTCTGGCTGAAGCGACGTAGCTGTGGCCAATAGTCATCGTGACGAATTTAGACAACCGGTCCGGAAGGACGGTCCTATCGCGAGAGGGTGTCCGACTCTTGTCATCGAACGCGAACTCTTGCAGCATGCTGAAACCCATGCGCTGGCGTTGGATCATTGTTGGCCTTTTGCTAGCCATTCAGGCGGGAACAGGCGCGTCGCCGGATGCCCTGCGGCATTTTGAGCGACGGATCCGTCCGTTGCTGGTGCGGTATTGTGGGGAGTGTCACGGCAAGCGTGATCGCGAAGGGGACTTGACGCTGACGACGGTCGACGGTCTGCGTCTGGGGGGACGGACAGGTGCGGTGATCAGGCCGGGTGAAACCGATGGCAGTCGCCTGGTGCAGGCGATTCGTTACACGGGCAAATTGAAGATGCCACCGGATCGGAAGCTGCCGGAACGGGTGATCGCCGAGTTGACGAAGTGGGTGCAGGACGGCGCCGTCATGCCGGCGAGCGCGATGAAGGGCAAGCAACGTCCGGAAGCACCGTCACGGGCCGATGCGTCGCATTGGTCCTTTCAACCGATTCGCGATCCGCAACCGCCCCGCACGAAACAGCGCAGCGACAACGCGGTGGACCGCTTCATACGCGCGCGACTGGATGCGGAAGGTATCATCCCCAACGAACCAGCCACCCGAACCACGTTGATCCGCCGCCTGGCCTTCGATCTTACCGGTCTTCCGCCAACTTCGGAGGAATGGGATGCGTTTGTGAACGATCGCTCACCCAATGCGTACGCGCGACTGGTGGACCGACTGCTGGCTTCACCGCATTACGGTGAGCGTTGGGGGCGCCATTGGCTGGATGCGGCGCGATATGCGGACAGCAACGGAGGCGGATTTGATTACATCTATCAATGGGCCTATCACTATCGCGACTACGTCCTGCAGTCGTTGAACGCCGACAAGCCGTACGACCGCTTCGTGGTGGAACAACTCGCGGGCGACCTGATGCCAGCGCATCCGGATCCCGATTCGCACCTGCAGCAATTGAAGGCCACGGGATTTCTGACGCTCGCCCCGAAGGGGCTGGGCGAACAGGACAAGGTGAAGATGTTGATGGACGTGGTGGATGACGAGATCGACGTCGTCGGCCGGAGTCTCATGGGACTCACTCTGGCCTGCGCGCGTTGTCACGATCACAAGTTCGATCCGATTCCGACCACGGATTACTACGCCTTGGCCGGGATCTTTCGCAGCACGGAACTGGTGAGCAATAGGGACAAGAATCCGTCGTATTGGCCGGAGCGGCAGATCGATCATCCACGCCATCAGGCCTCGCGTGAGGCGCGGACCAAGCGGTTGACCGACAAGAATGTTGAAATCGCAAGACTCATCCAGGAAGCGGAAGGGAAACTCTCAACGAAGAGTTTGTTTCCCCGTCCGGTGGCGCATTGGAGTTTCGATGACCAAGCGGCGAAGGGCAATTTGGGCCGGGCCTTGGAGTGCAAAAGCAAGCGGGGCGTTGTCACCCTATCTCCGTCTGAAGTTCCGCGTCTGGACTTTGGCAAGACGAACGATTTTTCCGTCTCCATCTGGTTGCGGGCGGCGAAGGATTATGCACCCGAGACGGCGGACTCCATTGTCTCGGCGCGCTACGGCAAGCGGGGCATGTGGTTCATCGCCCTTCGGTCGGGAGCGTACCAGGGAATCTACCTGCGCCACTACGACGGCAAACGGACGACCGACATCAAGCCGTCGTCCAATCTGTTGCCGAAGCTGGTGGATGGCGGCTGGCATCACGTGGCGTTCACCTCCGATCGCAACGGTCGCGGAATCGTTTACGTCGATGGGCAATCAAGAGGAAGCGTTCCGATCGGCAAGGTGAGTTCGCAGGCGGACTTTCGTGGATTGGAGGAATTCAAAATCGGAGCTTCCGTAAACGCATTCCGGGGACGCCTCGACGATCCGGCGATTTGGGATCGCGTGCTGACGACATCGGAGGTGCAGCAGCTGTATGCCGCCGGGAAGAAAGGACGGGCAGTGAACGACCTTGCTCCGGATCTGGAGCGTCGGTATCCGCCGGACGTGAAAGAACGGCTGGCAGCCTTGCGTGATCAAGCGGCAGCGATTCGAGCGGAACCTATCACGCAACCCATGACCGCAATGGTGGCCTACGACGCGGCCAAGCCGACCGATCTGCGGGTGCACATTGCCGGTGATCCCAAACATCTGGGCGCGACCACGCGGCGAGGGTTTCCAGGAATCATTCGCGGACCACGCCCGGCTGTGCCCTCGGATTCCTCCAGCGGACGTTTGGAACTGGCGCGTTGGATCACCGACCCACGGCATCCGTTGACCGCCCGGGTAATCGTCAATCGCGTGTGGCAGCATCACTTTGGCGACGGCTTGGTACGAACCCCGGACAACTTCGGCTGGCTCGGCGAGAAGCCTTCGCATCCGAATCTGCTGGACTGGTTGGCGACGCGTTTCATGGAGGACGGCTGGTCGTTGAAGGCGTTGCATCGGCGGATCGTTTTGTCGGCGACGTATCGTCAATCGAGTGCGATGAACGCCTCGTCGCATGCACGGGATTCCGGAAACCAGCTTCTGTGGCGAATGAACCGGCGACGTCTCGAGGCGGAGCCGATCCGGGACGCGTTGCTGATGTTGGCCGGCAAAATGGATCGCTCCATGTTCGGCACCTTTCAAACCTGGAAGGCGAAATCGTTCACGGTCGACGACAAGAATCGGAAGACTGCGAACTACGACACTTCGCGCCGGAGCATCTATCTGCCGGTGGTGCGAGACGCGGTGCATCCCATGCTGAGTCTCTTCGATTACGGTGATCCAAATTCGGTCGTGTCCCATCGAACGACGACCACCGGGGCACCGCAGGCCTTGTACTTGATGAATAATGAATTCGTGGACGAGATGGCCGCGGCGATGGCGCGGCGCTTGCCCGACGCGGATGCGAAGGCTCGGATCAATACCGCCTATCGATGGTGCTTTGCGCGGAATGCGAATCCGGACGAGGCGAAACGTGCCCTACGATTCCTGAAGGCAAGTGGCGGCGACGCCGCTGCGTGGAAATCGCTGTGTCAGGGATTATTCGCGATGAACGAATTCATCTACGTGAATTGACTCGCTCACACGGTGCCAGGATCGCGGGTATCTTAACCGGCGTCGACTGAGTAGTCGGTGTGGCCATTGGTGCCGTCGAGCACCTGGCGGACGAGGTTGGCGACCACATTCATGCGGTAAGGCTTGGCGAGGAAGACGATCTTGTCATCCATCTCGCCATTCTCACCAAACAGCTCCGGCGTGTAACCGCTCGTGTAGATGACCTTCACGCCGGGCCGGTCGCTTTGGATGGATTCGGCCAGCTCTTTGCCGTTGAGCCCCTCGGGCATGATCATATCAGTCAGCAGCAGTTGGATGTCCTTGCGGTGGAGCTTCCAGATCTCGAGGGCTTGCGGGCCGTGCTCGGCCTCGTAGACGGTGTAGCCGTAGCGCTTGAGAGTGCGGGAAACCATGCGTCGCAACGGGGCTTCGTCTTCCGCCAGCAGGATGCCTTCGTCACCACCCTCGACGAGGTCGGCCTTGCGCAGGCGAGTGGTGTTGCCGGAATCGGCTTCGGCGGCGGGAAAATAGATGGCGAAGGTGGTGCCGACCTTGACCTCGCTCTTCACCTCAATCCAGCCGTTGTGTTGTTTCACGATGCCGTAGACCGTGGCCAGTCCGAGCCCGGTGCCCTTGCCAACCTCTTTCGTCGTGAAGAAAGGTTCGAAGATGCGAGCCTGGGTTTCCTTGTCCATGCCACAGCCGGTGTCGGTGACCGAAAGGCAGACGAACTGACCGGAATACGCCTCGTGGATGTTCTCGACATCGGATTCGTCGAATGCGTGATGCTGAGTGCACACCTTGAGCTCACCGCCATCAGGCATCGCGTCGCGGGCGTTGACCGTGAGGTTGAGGACGATCTGTTCGATCATCCCCACGTCGGCGTCGGTGAGGGGAGCGATGTCGGAGTAGTGGGTCGCCACCTCGATGGTCTCACCCACCAGACGCTTGAGCATCTTGGCAGAATCACTCACGACCGCGCTGAGGTCGACGGTGGCGCGCTGCATCACCTGCTTGCGGCTGAAGGCAAGCAGTTGACGGGTGAGATTGGCGGCCCGATCCGCGGCGGAACCAATCTCGGTGACCGATTCGGAGTCTTCCGCATTATCGAATTCGACGGTCTTCAAGAGACCGGTATGGCCGGAGATGATCGTGAGGATGTTGTTGAAATCGTGGGCGACGCCGGCGGCCAGCTGACCAATGGCCTCCATCTTCTGGGATTGGCGGAGCTGCTCCTCGAGGCTCATGCGTTCGGTGAGGTCGTTGATCTGGAGCAAGACGCATTTGCGATTGGCCAGCTCGATCAGCTCCGCCGAGAGCAAGGTGGTGCGCAAGGAATCATCGGCGGTCTTGAGGGGGCATTCGAAGTTGCTGACCGAGCGCTGGGAGGTGGCGAGCTTGAAGAGACGTTGGCGGTCGGATTCCTGGCACCAGAGGCCGAGCTCGAGATCGGACTTGGCCTCGATGGTCGCCCGGTCGTGGCCGAAGATGCGAATGAAGGCTTCGTTCACGTCGATACAGCGGCCGTCGCTCAACGAGAGGATGCCGATGGGCGCCGGGCTGGCCTGGAAGGCCTTGGAGAAACGCTCCTCGGATTGCCTCAGCGCTTCCTCGGCGCCCATGCGTTGCGTGATGTCCTGCACCAGGGAGGCGAAGCCGATGACCTTGTCCTCCTCGTCGACCAGGTAGGAGTTGAACCATTCGCAGGTGATGGCGGCGCCGTTCTTCGTGGTGTTGACGTCGATGGTGTGAGTGCCGCCCGTGCCATCGCGCAGGGCCGTCCAGGTGGCCTCGGCGTGGGGCATCGCCGCCGCATCGGGAACCAGGAATTCGCGCCAGTTGCGGCCGAGCACATCGCCCGTCTTCCAGCCGAAGATCTCCTTGGCGGCGGGGTTCCAAGACACGACTTCTTCGTTGAGATTCCAATCGATCACGCCGAGCGGAGTCTGCTGAACGTGCATGAGGAGTTTTTGCTGGGAGTTGTAGAGTGCCTTCTCCGCGTCGCGGCGAATGGTGACCTCTTCCTCAAGCTTCGCAGTGCGCTCATGGACCTTGTCCTCGAGTACTTCGTTGACGTTCTGCAACTTGAGGTCACGCAATTGGATCTGGGCAACCATTTCGTTGAAGTCGTCGACGAGTTGGCCGATCTCGTCGTCATTCTGGTGATCGGCCCGGATGGAGTAATCCTTCTTGCGCGCAACCGTGTTGACCGCTCTGGAAAGCTTCAGGAGCGGGCCGCTGATGTGACGTTGCAAGCGCAGTGACACGAGCAGGCCCAGGACGAAGGCCACGGCCAGGACGGCCGCGGCGATACCGATGAACTGTCTGGATCGTTCCTCGACATCGTTCAGATCGCGCAAAAGGAACACCCAGCCCATCCGGTCGCCGTCGTCGTCGATGACCTGCTCCAGTACCGAGGCTTGGGAGGATTCCGGGATGCCTTGCGCTTCCACGAGCGTGGGTTGGATCTGGCCCACCTGGTCAGTTCGCTCGTAGCGGGAGAAAAGGTCACCGTTGTGCTGGTAGACAATCGCACCCAGAAGGCGAGCGTTTTGTTTCAACATTGGTTCGAACTCCAGTGCCCCTTCCGCGTCGTCCAGGTAAAGAAACGGCTTCACCCAGGCGGCGTACATCTGCGCGTCTCGGGTCAGATCCTGTTGCACCTGCTTGCGTTGCAGGTGGTCATTGAAATAGACAAAGGCGGCGCAGGCCAGGAAGAGCGAGATGAGACTCGAAGCGATGAGCAGCAGAAAAATCTTCAGCCGTAACCCGAGGTTTTTGAAAGCGATCATGACGCGGTCAGGGCTTGCCGATGACCTCGCGCGCGACATCCGCCAAGCGGGAGTTGATCTTGAGCCCGGCCTTTTCTGCGGAATCCAGATTGAGGTCGAACTTCACCTTCTTTTTGACGATGACGAAATTGATGACCGAGCTTCGTTTGCCACCGGATTTCTCGCCGAAAGTGAGGACGCCTTGCTTCCGGATCGTCTGATACCAGGCGTCGTCCGGTTCCTTCATGTCCTTGCCGACGAACACGAGCGGGTAGCCCTGGGCGTCACGGAGCGAACTCACCGTCTTCACCTCCCACTTGTGACCGCCATAATCCTTCCCTTTCAGCATCCCCTCGAGTTCCGCCTTGAGCGAACGATCCTTGGTGGCGAGGCAGAGGACCATCTTGCCGTTGGGTCCGTTGCCGCCGGTGGGCCAGGTGGCGTAGCGGGGAAACTTGGTGATCATGATGGCCATCAACTGGCGTGGTTTGTAGGCCGCCCCGACCGCCTCAACGGTATTGACCACGAAGACGCACAACAGGGTCAGGAGCAGCACTGTCGTGCGGGTACCCTTTCCGTTGGCCGTGCCGTTCATCGTGATCAATCCTGCCACTTTCTCAAATCTACGCCGAATCTCGATAGGATGTTTTCCCAAACCTCTGTCCGTCCATGACTAGAACCTGTAGGTCAAGGTCCCAAAAATAGAGTGTTGTACTTCCGCCGCCCGGGTGGAGACAAAGGTTGGAGCAAATTCCTGATGCTTGTTGTCCAACAGCGACTGCCCGACAACAGCAAGTTCCAGTCCTTCCTGCGGACGCCAGCCGACCCGTGCGTCGATGGCCCAATAGGACGGAATGCTCTGGCCGGCGCCAACATTGGCGCGGGAAACAAAAATCTGGTCCACGTAGCGGGCGGTCACGTCGAGATCAAGGTTGTTTCGAAAGGTCATCCGGGAATTCATCGTGACCGTGTGCTCCGGGCTCTGGTCTTCCTCCCGCAGGGTGAGCGCGTCATTGCTGGGCTGAGCCGCGCGCAGATCCATCTGCAACAGGGCATAAGACGGACGCAGTTGCCACCAATCCGTGAGGGTGATGACCGGGGCGATTTCAACACCGTAAGCTTCACCCTCGGCTCGATTGCCGCCGCCGAAAGTGGCGCCGTTGAACTCGATTGTGCGCAGGTCGGAATATTGGTTGTAGAACACGGACAACTCGATCGTCACGTTCTTCAGCGCGGCGGCGCGATAGCCGAATTCGTACGCGAGCATGTCTTCGGACTCGACCAAACGCGTGCCATTGATGGTCGAGGGAACAAACCCGGGACCGAACGGCACCGTCACCCCAAGCATCACGTCGTCTTCCACCCGGGAAGGCGTCCGCACTGCACGGGCCACGGAAAGCCAGAACATTTCGCGGTCGTTCAACACATGGCTCAAACGGAAGCTCGGCTGGACTTCAAAGCCCGTGAATTGATTGTGCTCCAGCTTGGTGCCCAAACTCGCGCGCGTGCGGTCATTCAATTCGATGTCGTCCTGCACGAAAGTGCTGAAGAGATGGGTCACGCGTTCCTGCGGAGTGAAACTCACATTCAACATTCCAATGTCATCCGCGGAGACGCGATAGCCGGCGCCAATGGCAACCTGATGACGACCGAGGCTGAGATCGTATTGCGCCTCAAGGTCTCCGGTGTCACGACTTTCATCGAACACGACCGTCTGGCGCACCGTGCGGTCGTAGTACGCCTGAAGAGTCAGTTTGCGATCGTCCGCGAGCTCTTTCTCCAAACGCCCAAGCAGGTGACCGCCGCCAACACCGGAAAGGCCGGGGGCCAGGGTGCCGGGAGTCAGACTGAAGCCGGCCGGCGGCAGACTGTAGGTATTGGCCACCTTCCCCCCATAAATCTCGCCCTGCACCGTGATCTCTGTGCCGTCCTCGGGAAGGTAATCGGCACGGAATCCACCACGACCGGTGTAATAGGCGTCGTTGGCACTGATACCGGTGTTGGGTTGCGGCAAATTGTCGAAATTGGCGAATTTGCCGTAGAGTCGCAGATAGAGGTCATCGGACAGCTTCATGCCATGACGCATCGCGGCAACGCCTTGCAAGGTGCTGCCAAATCCGACTTTCACCAGTGAACCTTGGGTGTCCTTCGCCGACTTGGAGATGATGTTGATCACGCCATTGACCGCGTTGGCGCCCCAGACGGTGGCGCCCGGGCCGCGTACGATCTCGATCCGCTCGATGTCATCGAGCACGGTGTCCTGAACATCCCAGAACGTGCCGGAGAAAAGCGGCGAATACACGCTGCGCCCATCCATCAGGACGAGCAGCTTGTTGGCAAACACGTCGTTGAAGCCGCGAATGCTTACCGCGTAGTAGTTGGCGTTCTGCTGGGCTACATTGACGCCGACGGCCTGGCGCAGGATGTCGGGGATCGTCTGCGCGCCGCTGCGGCGAATGTCATCACCGTCCAATACGGTGACGGCAGCGGGAACGCGGGCGAGAGATTCCTTGGTCTTGGAGACGATCTCCACCTCGACATCCATCAGTTGTTCGAGGGAAAGATCGTCCAATACACCGCCGGGATCGGACGGTTCATCTTGGGCTTGGAGCGGAACAATAAAACCGCCCAGTACAACCGCGAGGGAGGGGAACAAGTTCTTCAATTTCATGACCGGGAGATTGACTCGAAACCTTAATTTCAGATGCCTCGGGTGACAAATCTTTTGGACTGGAGCAACCGGTGATCGGGTGCGATTGCAGGTGGGTGGTGATTGTCAGTTCCAGAGTTGGTTCCAGTGACCGTTGGCGCGGAGGACACGCAGTTGGGCCATCCGTTGAGCGTTGTCCCGATCCCAGGCGCAGCCCGCCAGTTTCAATCGGGCCTGCAACACGTGCTTGTTCCCGGACTCAATCAGCCCGGAGCCGATCGGGAGTCCGGCAGCTTTGGCGCTCGGGTAATCCAAATGCTCAAGGCGGTTGCTCAGGTAGCGATGGCCCACCCGGACCGGGGCGTCTTCATCCGGGATCTTGGCGGCTTCGAGCTGGCCGGCCAGTTCCTTGCTGACCAGGTGATGGGCTCCTCGGCGCAGACGTTTTTGCTGGGTCCTGCGCCAACGCCTCGGAGCGTGTGGCCGGCAAGTGGAGGCGGCCGCCGCCAAGTATTCGCTCACGTGGTAAAAGTCACAGAGGT
>JBMYQZ010000083.1:0-12289 GCA_049601855.1 Limisphaerales bacterium
ATTACGAGTCGGTGTTGAAGGACATTCTCCAACCCAGCGCCGCCATCAACCCCGATCACATCGCTTACAACATTGATCTCAAGAACGGCGAGTCGATCTCCGGCGTTGTCCTTGATGAAACGGATCAGCGCATCAAGGTAGGACAGGCATCCGGCCGCGAACTCACGATTAAGAAATCTCAAATCCGTGCGCGAACCGCCTCCACGCTTTCGTTGATGCCAGAAGGATTAGTGGAAACACTGAGCGCTGATGATCGGCGTGACCTGATGACCTTTCTCCTCCTCAAGCCGCCGGCAAAACTTTCCTCCAGCGAGATCCTTCAACTCCTCGGTGCGAAAGGACGAAACGCCGGCACCACCGAAGACATCACCTCCTATGGTCAGCATTTCGCGCGCTCCGACCTGAACGGTGACGGACAACTGTCACGCGAGGAATTTGTCGATAAGGGCTTCTATCTCAACGCCCAAGGCCGGTCGGGAATCTTTCGGGCTTCCGATGCCGATCAAGACGGCGTGGTTTCCCGCTTTGAGTATATCGAGAACCGTCGCATCACGGACGAAGCCAAGGCCATCATGGCTCGCATGGATGCCGACCGAAACGGAACGATTTCAAAGGCCGAGTTCGTTGACGGAGCCGGGATCATTGATGAAGCAATTGCGGCTGAGATCTTCGATTCGCTGGACTCCAACGCGGACGGGAAAACGTCTACACCCGAGTATCTGCGCGTGTGGGGTGGCTGGGCGCGTGGAAACAATTGAGGTTCATGGCTGCTCCACTTGACCGGAAACGTGCGCCCCACTAGCTTCGCCGCATGCAAATCAGCATCCAATATTGCGCGGCTTGAAACTACGAGCCCAAAGCCGTCGGTCTGGCGGCCAAGTTGTTGGAATACAAACAGCGGATCCAATCACTGGAACTGCTTCCATCCGCCGGCGGTGTCTTTGAAGTGACGGTGGATGGAGACCTGATCTATTCGAAGAAGCGGACCGGCGAGTTCCCGGATTTCGATGCGATCAAGGCGGAGGTTGGGAAACGGCTTTGAAACTTCACAGCGTCATCATTTTGGTTGTGACGATGGCGCTGGTTGACTCCGCGGAGGCGGCCTGGCGCAAGACCCGCGTCATCGCCGCGTCGGAAGCGCACCAAGCCGCGGCGGCCAAGAGAGAATACGTCTACGCCATTACCAGTCGTGGGATCGGCAAGTACGACCGCAAGACCGGCCGTCGGGTGGCGGTCAGCACGGGAAACGCGAAGCACCTCAACGCCGGGCTCTTCTGGAATGATCGGCTTTATTGCGCCCACTCCAATTACCCCACCAAGCCCGAGCGCAGTCAGATCATGGTGCTCGATCCAGAGCGCATGCGACTTTCCGTGTTCAAGGATTTCGGAGATTCCGGCGGCAGCCTTACCTGGGCGATTCGCCGCGACGGACATTGGTGGTGCAACTTCGCGCATTACGGAAAGGACAATCACAAGACCTTCCTGGCGAAGTATGATCCGGATTGGAAGGAACTTGCGCGTTGGACCTACCCCGATTCGGTTGTCAGTCAGCTGGGTCGCTACAGTCTCTCCGGCGGCATCTGGCGCGGCGAGGATCTCTTGGTGACGGGACATGACGATCCGATACTGTTTCGGCTTCGCGTTCCAGAATCTGGATCGGTCCTGCAGTTCATCGACAAGCAATCCGCGCCGTTCAGCGGACAGGGTATCGCCAACGATCCGGTAACCGGGGGGGCTGATCGGAATCCACCGGGCCCGCCGGCTAATTGTCTTGGCGACGCACGACGACTGAATTGCCGGACCGGGGTTTCGTCGGTAAACTGCCCCACATGTCCCTCCCTCGAAGAAGTTGGCTGATTGGCCTGATCGTCTGGGCCGTTGGCCAGCAAATGCACGCGGCCAAGCCGTTCACCGTCGTGGTGCTGCCGGATACCCAGTGCTATTGCGACACGCGCGTGAAGTATGCCGCGCACAAGTGGAAGAACGGGGATCTGCGCCGCTACTTCATCAAGCAGACGGAATGGGCGCGGGACAATCAGAAGCGATTGGACATCGCCTTCCTCGTCCACGAAGGCGACATCGTGCAGACGGACTATCCGGAGGAGTGGGAAATCGCTAAGAGAGCCATGACCAAACTCGACGGGAAAGTCCCGTATTGCATGTGCCTGGGAAACCACGACATGGGCTTTCGGAAAACCGACCAGAGCAAGTTGTCCTACAAGTCAGCGGAGAATCGAAAGACCCATTTCAACGAGTACTTTCCGCGCGCGAAGTACGCGAAGACCAAGGAGTTCGGCGGCACTTTTGACGAGAGCCACGACAATTCCTGGTATCACTTCGAACGCGCCGGAATGAAGTTCATGATCGTCGCTCTCGAATTCAAACCGCGCGACGAGGTGCTGGCCTGGGCCGGCGAAGTCGTGAAGAAACATCCAGACCATCGGGTGATCGTCCTCACCCACAGTTACCTCGAAGCGAATGCCAAACGGCGGACCCACTCCGGCTATGCCGTGAAGGGAAATCCCGGTGAGCAGATCTGGCTGAAGTTTGTCCGCAAACACGAAAACATCTTTATGGTGCTCAGCGGTCATATCATTGGCGAAGCACGTCTCACGTCCACCGGCGACCACGGCAATGCGGTCCACCAGTTGTTGAGCGACTACCAGGCCATGAACAACGGCGGCGAATCATGGCTGCGCTACATGGTGTTTCATCCGGATCGGAACAAGATCGAGGTGTTCACCTACAACCCGGCGCTGAACAAGTTCCGAGAACAGGCATCCAGCCGGTTTGATCTGGAATATCGGATGCTCAACGAACGGGACTGACCGGATCCGCACCTATTCCTTCGTCACCACCTCGTCGAGATTCAGGATGAGGTTGCACAGACCGGTGTAGGCGGCGACTTCCGTCACAGGTAGTTTCTCATTTCGCGGACGTTCACCGGCAGAGGCCAGTTTCCCGGCTGCCTTCGTGTCGGCGGTGAAGGTGGAGCGAAGTTCGCTGAGCTTCTTCTGCAACAGTTCGATTTCGACGCCCTTGGGTGGGCGACCGGTGGCGGCGGAGAACGCGATTCGGATGCGCTTCCGTTCGCTTTCGCTCTCCGACATCACCTGCTCGGCAAAGACGCGTGCGGCTTCAACGTAGGTGATGTCGTTCATGGTCACCAAGGCGTGGAGCGGGGTGTTCGTGCGGGGTGGTTTGACTTCGCAGGTCTGGCGTTTGGCGACGTCGAAGAAGGTCGTGGGCCCGACGATCCGACGCCAGAAGAGGTAGAGGCTCCGACGATAGAGTTTGTCACCTGAATCCTGCCGATACTTGATTTTGCCGAAAGTGGCTTCGGCCCAGACGCCGGTGGGTTGGTAGGAATTGACGGACGCACCACCGGCCTGGCGATTGAGCAGGCCGCTGATGGCGAGCGCCTGATCGCGGATCATCCAGGAAGGCAATCGGAATCGCGGCGCGCGCGCGAGCAAACGATTGTCCGGATCGTTGGCGTAGGCTTCTTCACCCGCGCGTGTGGACTGCCGATAAGTCGCGCTGGTCACCATCTGCTTCAAGAGTCGCTTCACGTCCCAACCCGATTCGACAAAATCGACCGCGAGCCAATCGAGCAGTTCGGGGTGAGTCGGCTTTTGGCCCTGCACGCCAAAGTCCTCCGGCGAACGAACGAGGCCGGCACCAAAGAGCATCTGCCAGAAGCGATTCACGGTGACCCGAGCAGTCAGCGGGTTCTCCGGATCGACGATCCACTTCGCCATCGTGAGGCGATTGACCGGGGCATCTTTCGGCGCCGGATGCAGACTGCCTATGAGTTGCGCCTTCACCTTGCGACCGGGTTTGTTGTAGGTGCCGCGTTCGAGGACGAAGGTTTCTCGCGGCTTGGTGTCCTGCATCACCATGACCCGCGGCAGATTGCCGCTGAAGCTTTCGCGCGAAGCCATCGCTTTCTCCAGTTTCGTAATGAGCTCCACGTAGATGGGTTCCGATTTCTTGAAGGCGTTCTTGAATTCGCCCAAGCGGCGGCGATTGCGGCGGGCTGCCGTCTTCTTCAGTTCGCCTTTGATGTTCCCGCTCAGCTTGGCGGCCTTCTCTGAGGCGGCAGCCGCCTTCCCTTTCGGACGTGGGAACAACGCGAGTTCAAATTCGTCGACTTCCTTGCCTATCCGACCGATCGCGGCTCCCATCTCACCCAGTTTCTTCCGTTCGGCATCCGAGAATGCCTCCACGATCGGCGGCATCTGGGCGTTACCACCAGCACCATTCACGGGCGTGCGATTGAAGATGTCGAAGAGCCCGTAATAATCGTCGAGATAGATCGGGTCATACTTGTGATCGTGACAACGCGAGCAGGTCATCGTGAGGCCCAGCCAGGTCGTCGCCGTCGTCTCTACCTGGTCGAAAATGTACTCCACCCGGTTCTCCTCGGCGATGCGCCCACCCTCACCATTGATCATGTGATTGCGGTTAAACCCGGTCGCAATCTTTTGCTCCACCGTTGCGGCCGGCAACATGTCCCCCGCCAGTTGCTCAACCGTGAACTGGTCGTAGGGCATGTTCAAATTGAACGCCGCCACCACCCAATCCCGCCACGGCCACATCGTCCGCGTGCGATCGCCCTGGTAACCGTTCGTATCCGCGTAACGCGCGATGTCCAACCAATCCCACGCCATGCGTTCTCCAAAGTGCGGAGACTTCAACAAACGCTCCACCACCTTCACGAACGCGTTGGGAGACTTATCACTTACAAACTCCTGAATCTCCCCCCGGGTTGGCGGCAATCCCGTGAGATCCAAGGTCACGCGACGGATCAACGTCCGCTGATCCGCCTCGGCCATCGGCCGCATGCCTTCCTTCTCCAGCCGCGCGAGGACAAATTGATCGATGTCATTACGCACCCACTTGTCCTCCGTCGCCGGAGAATTCGGCCGCAAGGGTTTCACAAAGGCCCAATGCCGGCCCCATTTCGCACCTTCATCAATCCAGCGCTTGAGCGTTTCCTTTTCCGCAGCGGACAACTTGCGATTCGAGTCCACCGGCGGCATCAGGTCGTCATCCGTCGCGAAAACTCTCCGCACAAACTCACTCTCCGAACTCTTGCCCGGCACAATCACCCGATCTTGCTCCCGCAAGACCCCGGCCTCCGTATCCAAGCGCAGCTTCGCTTTTCGCTGTGCCTCATCCGGTCCGTGGCAGTGAAAACACTTGTCGGAAAGAATCGGCAGCACGTCCCGCGAGAAATCGATACTGGCGGCATCGAGCGAAACCACGGCAAGTAAAGTGGAAAGGACTATTCTCATGGACAATTGAAGAACGAATGTGCGGAAAGAATCATTCAACCGCAAGCGGTAGCCATCCGTAGATTTTGAATGCCTTGCTCTGCGTCGGATTGCAGTATCCGGTCATGAACAAGCCGAGCAAAGATGACGTTCAGAAGTTCTCCGATGAAGATCTGGCGGCCCTGGGACGATCGATTGCGGGTCGGGAGCAGTTGAAGCAGCAACTGCTCGATCGGGCGCGCGGCGGGAATTTGATTCTGGAACGATTGCTCGTGCCCCTTGTCCTGCTTGTCATCGTGATCACCGTTACCCTCATGGGGCCGATGGAACCCTTGCTGGCCCGCCACGTTCTGCTGGCAGCGGGAATCGTGCTGATTGCCGTCGGAATCCAGAATCACATGCTGTTTCGGCGACAGGATGCGTTGATGGATCTGCTGGAGCCGTTGCTAAGAGAGGACCGGAAGTAACCGATTATCCGGAAAGACTCGGAAACGTGACATTTTGTGGCCCCTATTTCATTGTCCCCCGATCTGGCCCGGTCCACGGTCGAACTAATCTGAAGACCCAACCGAACGGAAGGATTCAGTGGATCAAGCTCAGTCCCGAAGCCACTCCGGGTTTCGTCTCGGCGCCACCGGCTACGTCCGCGTATTCGTCAATGGCACCCTGGTCAAGCCCACCTGGAAAGATCCCCGGCCACGCGCTCTTCACCGCGAAGTTGAACCCTGGCGAAAACAAGATCTGGGTCCGCGTCGGCCACCTCAAACCCGACGGATGGCGCTTCACGCTACGCATGGATCCGGAGAAGCCTTCGAACAACATTGCCGGACGGAAGACGGCGTCAAAGTAACGTCCCCAGCACATCCTGCTCGCCGCTCCCGGATCAACGCGACGGCAGTGGGTGCATTCGATTCTTGAGGGGGAGATTGACTCTTTGGCCGGCCAAAGCGGCGCGGTAGACGGCCATGACCATTTCGATGGCGGCGGCGGCGTTTGCGCCGCTGCAGATCGGCACGCCGTCGGTGCGGATGGCGTTGATCCAATCGTCGACGACGCGGGCGTTTTCGGTGCGGAAGTTGTAACGGGTGTCGCGCTCCACGCGCAGGGGATCGTTGATCAATGGTTCCCAGGTTTCGAGGCGGCCATTGGTATCCCAAGGGGTTTTCCGGGACACAAAGGTCATCGGCGGGATGCTGCAGTTGATACGAGCCGCGCCCGCGCTTCCTTGGAATTCGATCGCCCAGTTGCCGACCTGCTCACGCAGGGCACGGCGACTGGTCCAGGTGGCTTCCACTCCCTTGGCGAAGGTGAAATGGGCAACGATCTCGTCGCCGGCGACGGGGCCGACGTTCTCATCCGGGATGCGGGCGTCATCGACATTAAATTCCCGTCCGTCCCGCAAGACGCGGGCAGAGCAGGACAACGGGTCGCCCGCAAACATGCGCATGAGGTCAAATTGGTGGACACCGAGTACCATCATGTCCTCGCCGCCGGCGCGATGATCCTGCTTTCCCCAAGCGCGGATCTCCAACAAGCGACCGATCATGCCGCCGCGAATGACATCACGCAGGTGAACGACATTGGGAGCCACTCGCATTTGGTGGGCGACGGCGACTTTCAGGTTCTCTGCAGCGGCGATCTTGAGGATTTCGTCGGCCTCGGCAGGGTCGCGAACGAAAGGTTTGTCGAGCAGGATGTGGGCGCCGGCTTCGAGGCAGGCGAGCGCCATGGTCTTGTGTTGATCGGCGTGACGCGGGGCGATGCAGACGAGGTCCGGTTTTGCCTGTTGGAGCATCTGCCGGAAATCGGCGTAGCCGCGGATCGGGGCGAGTTTGTTTTCCGTCTTCTTACGACCAGTCTCGCTGGCATCGGCAAGGGCGACGAGTTCGAGGTCTTCTCGATCGCTGAAAATTTCGTCCAGTTCATGTCCGTAATCACCACGGCCGGTATGACCGATAATGGCGGCCTTGAGCGTGCGCTTGAGGAGTGGCGGACGGGTCTCTTCCTGGGCGACCGCCTTGGTGAGTCGCGAGCTACCCAGCAATGCGATGGAACGACCGGTGTAGGGTCGCTTGACTTCGTCGTCATCGGAGTTTGGATCGCTCATTTCTTCCAGCCGAGTTTGCGGCGGTGACGCCAAAGTTCCTTCGGTTTGAAAATACCCACCGGGGTGATGATGCCGGTGATAAGATCCGGGGGCGTGACGTCGAAACCGGGATTGCGCGCGCCGCTGCCGGGGTTGGCGATGCGGATGTACTCGCGTTTGCCTTTGCGGGTCTTGCCCCAGGCGCCAAGCACTTCGTCCTCGTGACGGTCCTCGATCGGAATATCGAGACCGGAAGTGAGATCCCAGTCGATCGTGGACTCCGGAATGGCGACGTAGAACGGAATCTTATGGCGCTTGGCGAGGACAGCCTTGGTGTAGGTGCCAATCTTGTTCGTGACCTCGCCCGTGCGACCAAGCGTCCGGTCGCTGCCGACAATGACGAGGTCGATCTCGCCGCGTTGCATGAGATGACCCGCGGCGTTGTCGGCGATGACCTCATGAGAGACGCCCTGTTGCGCGAGTTCCCACGCGGTGAGCGAGGCGCCTTGGGCGCGCGGACGCGTTTCGTCGCAAAAGACGTGAAACTTCTTACCCTTCGCCTGCGCGGCATACATCGGGGCGGTGGCCGTGCCATAGTCGACAAAGGCGAGCCAACCGGCGTTGCAATGGGTCAGGACCTTGCTACCGGACTTGATGAGCCTGTGTCCGTGCCGACCGATGGATTCACAGTGGGCCACGTCCTCATTGGCGAAGGCCTCGGCTCCAGCGAGGATTTCCGCCTGTTCCATTTCGATCGGAGCACCGGCGATCAACCGGCGCCAGATATTGGAGATCGCGTTAGCCGGATCGACGGCGGTCGGGCGGGCATTGACCAGAGTGTCAGCCACCTTCATCAGGTGACGTTCGAAAGCGTCAAGGCTCTTGCCACGAAACGCTCGCGCTCCTTGGGCAAAACCGTAGGCGGCAGTGGCACCGATCGCTCCGGCGCCGCGGACGATCATGTCCGTGATGGCCCTCGCGGTCTCACGATAGGTCTTCAAGCGGACGATCTTGAATTCATGCGGCAAGAGGCGTTGTTCGATCAACAGCACCTCGTTTCGCCGGGAGTCGAAGGAGACTGTCCGGTAATGTCGGGAGCGACCGCGAACCTTGACGTTCATGCGCAGACGATTGCGAAAACAACGGCCAGAAGGAAGTACGATCAGTCGATTGCCGGAGGAACCGAGTTGGTGGTGTTCTGAAGCCGGAAGAAACGGGAGCCGTTCGTCGGCGGAACGGCAACCTGAATCACACCGTTGGTCACGATGGCCTGGATTCCAATCGTGGAGAACGACTGCGGAGAGAACAGGTTCGTGGATCCCACCACGTCGAAGTTGGGTTGAAAGCTCGGCCACGAGATCAGCACCGTGCCGCCGTTCAGGGCAGCGGACACGTTGGGCAATACCTTGCCGGCGTCGGCCTGCTGATGAATGTTCGCGATGGTAGAACTCGGCAGGACCGAATCGTAGAAGCTGAACTCGTCGAGGAAGCCGCCAAAATGCACTGGCGAGAACGTTCCCCCGGAGGGTTGGAGTCCGCCGGGAGTGAAACCGGAATCAACCACTGTTCGCGCCAGCAACACGGGCGCCGGGGTGTAGTTCAACGCACCGGTCATCGTCGCCATGGCCACCAGGACGCCATCGAAATACAGCCGTTGCACGTTGTTGCTGAGACTGCCGGCGACGTGATGCCAGCTGCTGCCGGTAATATCGTTCCTGTAAGCGGCGATGGATCGGATCGGCGCAGGTGTCTGCGCGAGGCCGAACTTCAACGCACCCTGTTCGTAGTAAAAATCAAAGCCCTTGGCCACGAAGTCGAAGGTGTCACCCGGTTCGAGCATGATCACCAACGGCGTGAAGGGCGAGCCGACGTTGAGATTGGAGGCGCTGTTGAACCAGAATTCGACGGTAAACAACGGCGGCAAACTGGTCGCGGTGTTGGCAATCTGCACAAAGTCGTCGATGCCATCGAATTGAAAGGCGTTGCCGACCAGGCCGGTGCCGAAGTTGGCTCCGTTCACCAATTGCGCGACGTTGGTGCTGGCAACCGAATTGGTCTCACTGCCGGTAAGCCAGAGCACCAGACCACTCGGCAGCGGCGCACCCGGCTGCAGCGTGAACTGAAGGTGATCGACTTCCATCGCACTGCTCAGGCTGGTCATCCGCACGGACGAAATGCCGGTGGCATTGGTGACGCCAAAGAAACGGTCTTCCGAAGTCGCGCCTTCGTTGGTGTTGATGGTGGTGTTGAAGTTGCCGAAATTGCCGAGCGAGTTGCCGTTCGGTCCAAAGGCCTCGAAACCAATTCCCTGCCCATTGCCATCAGTCCAGTAAAGCCCCACATCGGTCGGCAAGGCACCGAGAACGTTCTGATCAAAGCCGAAGGTAACGCCGCTGCTGGCGTTGCTGACGTGGACGACATGACCATTGGTATTGGGTTCCATAACCGCTCCCATGCTGAATGCGATGGCGTCGGAGGTCGGGCCCGGTTCCTGGATCGCCCCACCAGTGATCGACACCCCGCTGATCACGTTGCTTTCGAAGGACTCGATGAAAGAGTGCGCCGAACTGGGCGGCATCAAGGAGGCGGGAGCCGTCGGGCCGGCAAAGCTGACCACGCCAACGTGGCGAATGGTGGCGAAAAAACTGTCGCCGTTATTGGCCACGTTGGTGTCAAAGCTGCCCACCGAGACAAGGTTGAACCAGTTGCTCGACCAGCCGACGTTGTTCGGCACCACGTCCAAGGTGAGCGTCGCCGAGGTGTTGCCCGCAAGCGAGGGAAGGGTCCAACTCAAGGTATTCGTGTCAAAGGTGCCCTTACTGGGCGTCGCGCTCGCGACCGCAAGCTTGCTCAATTGGGCGGCGACGGAGAAGGAGAGCGTCGAATTGCCGTTGTTGTTCGTGACGGTGACGACGTATTGAAGATTGGAGCCCACCGAGGCGTCGTCGATCATCGTGGGCGTGACCGTCACGGCCAGGTCCGCCTGCAATCCCGGCAGACTGTTGGTTGTGTGAATCGCAAAGATGTCGGACGCGTTGTTGCTGTCATTGGGCGTGAGATTGCTGGCATCGCTGGAGTAAACGATCGCGGCGCCATTGGCACTGATGAAGGGAGAGAAGTTGGCGCCATTTCCGCTGAAGGGATGACCAGCGGGACGACTCATGAGAATTGTTTGCCCGGCCATCCGATCACGCAGGTAGATGTCGGAAACGGCGTTGGTGCCACCCAGCGAGAGGTCTGTCGCCGTGCTGTAGAAGGCCACGAAGCGCAGATCCTCGCTCATGCCAGCCGCGCTGATGCCGGCAAAATCGTTACCCGGACCACTGCCCGTGCGGTTGACACTGATAAGTTCGAGGGTGTCCGTGGAGCCACGCCAGAGGAAGACATCCTGTTTGCCGTTGGTATCATTGGCTGCAAGGTCGGTGGCGATCGTGATGAAGAGCAGATGATTGCCGTCGCTGGAAAAGAACGGTGTCGCAGAACCTTTGTCACCCGCTCGATTGGCACCGGGCACGCGGCTCACCAACAGGGTTTGGTTGGTGCCGAAATCGAAGATGAACACGTCCGTGGACATATTGCCGTCCGCATCTGGCGTAAGGTCAGTTGCCTGGCTGGCGAACGCCACGCGTTGCCCATTGGTGCTGATCACCGGATGAAAGGAAGTGAAGTTACCGGCCTGGCCGTTGGTGCTGCGGCTCGCCAGGAGGGTCGTTCCCGACATCAGGTCGCGACGATAGACGTCGTTGTGAACGTTGGTGTCACCGGGGGTGAGGTCGTTGGCTGCACTGAGGAATGCAACATAGCGTCCATCCGGCGTGATGACAGGTGGCGCGCTGATGGCGTTGCCGCTCCAGCCGTTACTGGACACGCTGAGCAGCGTGGTGGTGTTGGCGTCGAGGTCGCGGATAAATGCGTCAGCCGTGTTGTTGGTGTCATTGTTGACGAGGTCGTCCGCGGTGCTCGCGAAGACGATCTTGCGACCATCCGCCGTGAGTTGCGGGGAGTAGGAATTACCGGCGGCGGCGCTCCCCGAGGAGTCCATGCTGACGAGGAAGGTCTGACCGAGCGTGCGATCACGGACGAACACGTCGAAGGCGTTGTTGTTATCGCCAGCGACGAGATCCGAGGCGCGACTTTGAAACACCACGTAGCGTCCGTCGGCGCTGATGACCGGATTGTAGGAGTCACCGTTGCCGCTTGAACCGCCGGTATCGACGCTGACGAGTTCCGTCGTGCGGGAAATACGATCACGCACAAACACGTCGATCAGACCGTTGTTGTCGCCACTGACGAGATCAGAAGCGGCGCTGCTGAAGGCGACCAGGCTGCCATCGGCCGAGAGTGCCGGATTGGATGACGGCCCGTCGCCGCTGCCGGCGTTGCCGACATTGCTACTGATCAGTTCGAAGTCGGCCGCCTCGTTATTGACCGTGATGGCAAAAGAGCACTGCGCCTGCAAACCGCCGTTGTCAGTGAAGAGAACGAGAACCGGAAACGACTGGCCGGACTGAGCCAAGGAAGGCGTCCAGGAAAACTGCACCGCGAACGGAGAGTTGCTGGATGTATCGGTCACCGGCGTCAGGGTGGCACCCGGCGGCAATCCTTGGTGATTCACGGTCAAATTCCCACCCTCGGAATCGATCCCGGTCAACGTAAGATTCACCGGCACGCCCGCGGCGGTCTGGATGGTACCCGACGCGCCCGTGCAGGTCGGCGGCGTATTCGTAATGCTCCCAACCAGTTCAATGATAAAGTCCAGCGGCACGCGACCCGTTCCCGCAACGCCATGATTCTCCTCGATGACGACCTGCGTCGCATACTTGTTGCCCGTGGTGTTCCAGAACACTGCGAGCTTCTTCTATCCGGACGCGGAAGGAGACCCGCTCAAGCTTGCCTTCATCTCAGCGCAAGCGATCGCCGCCCT
>JBMYQZ010000084.1:0-3561 GCA_049601855.1 Limisphaerales bacterium
CTGATGCCGATCAGCGTGGCCAAGGCCCAAGTCGCGAGGATCATTTCCGGTGCGCCGGTGAACATCTGGATGCCCCCGATCAGGACAGCGATCGGGACGCTGCGGCCACCTCGTTGAAGGGCGTTGATGGACAAAAGGATTACCCAGGGCAGAAGTCCCAGGGCCGCCGCGTTGTTTGGCCACATGAGGCAGTTTTGAAACAGGCCGCCAAAGCAAAAGGCGATGGCACCGACCGTCGCGGGCAGTCCGTTGGAGTGCCATGATTTCAGGAGCCGATACATTCCCACGCCACCGAGGAACTGGTGCAGCAACATAAAGATGCCCAGCGACCAAGGCAGCGGAAAGAGGATGTAAATCAACGAACCGGGGTAGAGCACCATCGTGTTCCACTGGGCGAAAAAGGGGATGCCACAATAGTTGTTCGGGTTCCAGAGCGGTATCTCGCCGTTGAGGATGGCGGCCTTGTGATAGTGGGCGAGGGGGTAACCGAACAAACCAAAGTCACGCAGGACGAAAGATTCGGTACCGAGGATGATCGAAGGAAAGGCGAAGCAGATCAGCAGACCGAGGACGCCGGCGAAAATCCACGAGTTGGAGAACAGTGATGTGTCATTGTTGGCGCCGTTGTCCACGAATTGATTGGTGCGAGTTTAGTTATCGTGGACCGGACCTCAAGGCCGCGGTCACTGCGTGAATTGGCCGATGCGGCGGATCCGGTAGAAGCGAATCGATCCTTCTGTGTCGTCCGCGATGTGGACCCTGCGATCAGCGATGAGCAGGGCGTTATCCAGTCGCGTCCATTGGCCGAGATCGGAAGAAACGAACACTTCGAGGCCGGCCAATTGGCTGGCAATGACCGGCGTACCGTCGGCATTTCCAAATGTCAGGCGAGTGGAACCATCCGCGGCAACCGGGACCAAGAGCGTGAATTCCGGTGGCAGAAGAACGCCGAAGGAGCCGGCGAAATAGTTATCCGAGAGGCGGTTGCCCAGCGAGTCAGCAATTTCGCGCAGCACCGGGCCATCAATCAGGTTGATCGTCGATTCGCCGGATTGGAGTGCCCAGAACCGGAGGCGAACCAGTTGATGCTTGCCGGCGCTGAAGGAGGTGCCGACTGGGAGCGCAAGGAGGACGCCAATGCGTCCGGCAGCTTTCTAATGGCGATTTTCGCGATCGGATAGGCGGCGAGATTGGGCGCTTCGAGCGTGGCGGCCTAGCGCAAGGTTGGCGGCGGGGGGGGAAAGGTGAGCGTGCCGCAGGGATCGATCGCAAAGCCGTGGAAGAGGTGATCGAAAGCCGTATTAGAGAAAGCCAAGTCTACAACTTTAACGATTGGCTTCCGGATCGCGTAGAAAGGGTGGAGGATAATCTAGGAAGGGACCAAGTGGAGATTTGGTTCCTCATAAAGATGAGCCACCGAGTCGAGGGCGGGGGCAGCATCCGGAGCGATGGGGGGGAGAGGATCGCCTGTGAAATCTCCGAATTCATCAAAGAAGACGTGTTTTTGGCAAAACGGACATTCGGTGTGAATCCAAATGGCTTCCGGCCCTACCTGTTGCCGAGGGGTCAATTTGTCCTCATCCAGATCTTGCCAAGTCGGGGAATTGCGGGAAACGCGCAGGATCAACGCCTTCGAAGCGCCCAGCTGGCAAATGGGGCGATCACAGTCGGGACAATCAAAACTGGCCACGCGAATCATGAGGTCTCGTAGCGGGCGATAGGAGCCTGTCCTCCTTCCCTTACCGGTGAAGAAGTTGACAAGAATCGGCAAGCAAGCCAGCGCGGCGATCACGATGACGGCCCAGACTTGTGTGGACGTTTCAGATGCGGAAGCGGCGACCGCACTGATGTGATGCTCATTGGAAGCCCCCGATGCGGACTCTGAAACGCTCAATAGCATGCCTAAGGACATGGGGGGCTAGAAAGCGCCTTCGTTGATGTGTGAATAAATCAACGAACCCTACCCACAAAAATTTTCCGGTCATTATCACTATCTCCTGATCGGTTAGATCGGTGGTGGGCAAACAACATGCTCAGTCACCTCAATGTCGGGAACCGTGGTTTGGTTCGAAACAGCAATTTCATTATAATAGAGTATTCTCCCTGTGACAACTACAATCTGTTTGCGCCACGCAACGTTGACGTCTCCGGTAATCGACGACTGTGGATCCGGATTGCCAAGGCAACGAATGCGCATGAACCTTTGCGGCAGATGACTTTACACGAAGCAATCAGGTTGATTCAGGAAGCACTGTTTCGAGCCGATGACAAATACGGAACGGTGGTGTTCGACGAATGGTTCCTGGTTTCGCTGGTTGGACTTGATCGAACGGTGCTTCATTACGTCGGACCGAGGTATGAGCATGATGCCAAGAGTTTCGTGGAAGATATTCGCTCGCTTGGAAATGAGTTGGTGGAGCACAAACACCGGGTCGGGAATGTCGATTTTGCGCCGGATGGAATCGGGCCGGGATTCGACGCGATGATCACTCTGGGCGCAGGCTTGTTCGCAATTTTTAACGACACCACGGGCTCCACGGACGAATTGCAGGAGCGGGCGGAATGGCGGGGGGTGGAGGATGAATTGATCGGGGTCGGGCAGCAGTTCCTTAGCGATCCAATGGAACTGGATTGTTAGCTCCGTTCCGTTCGTGGATCACGAACTGGATCTTGGTCACCGTGCTCAGTGGTTCCGGGTCGTTGATGTGTCGCTCAAATTTTCGGTGGGGCGTATTGCCGGCTAGATCTTCGAGCCACTCGTCGACGCAGAGTCGGTAGACATTTGCCTTCCACGGGCGAGCTGGCTGAAAGAACCAGAGGTGTTCGCCTTTCCCAATCTTGATTTGTCCCGCGATCCGTTTGCCTTCCGAATCCTCGATCCACTGATGGCGTGCAAGGAGCGCGTGATCGAAACTCTCGGATGCGGAAATGCGGATGGGTTTCTTCGCCTTCGCGGCCGGAGTTTGAATCATCCAGTCTTGCGGGGCTGGACACTCGCGATCCTCGGGCCCGGTGCGAAATTTCGTGTGGTGAGATCGCCCGAGGGGAACGCCGGTCGCACTCCGCATTCGGGAGTCGATCACCAATGTGTACTCTGCGTTGGGGCTCAGAACTGGACCCAGAGTCTCACGCAGATTTACGCCGCGTTTGATGCGCCCCGGATGAATCCAGAGGGCTAGCCGACGCGCGTCGTCACTCCATAATTCCTGCCGTCGCCACGGCGAATGGACGGATTTGCCGGATGCGTCTTTCAAGTGGATGAGGTCAAAGATCTCGCGGCCCTCACGCATCGGTTCGCTGAAGTAGAGGTAAAACTTCAGCAGGTTGGCCGGCACGACTTTGGCGCGAGGGTAGACGGCGAGCACTTTGGGCACGGTCCGATCCGGAAGTGGAATCCGGTGGACCTTTCGCAGCGCCGAATCGTTCGGTCGTTGGAGAATTGCGTGGTAGCTGTTCCCGGCGGTGAGAGCGAACTGTGGCGTGAGCACCAGGGCATTCCCGTTACGCACGACCCGGGCGAACATCGGTGGTGTGTTTTCGTTTGGCTGTTTGACGAGATGC
>JBMYQZ010000084.1:3571-12228 GCA_049601855.1 Limisphaerales bacterium
GCTAGCGTTGTGAAGTCGCCATTCGGCTATGGTGGCAACATCGATCCAGCGGCCTTTGCGAGCCCAGTGTGATGCGCTGAATCGAGGGCGACGAGCACACTGTTCGGCGGCGCGTTGCTTGCGACGACGCTGACGTGCCCGGGCTTTTCGAGGGGCAAGAATTGTATGGTTACCGCTGCAGCCGCAGCCAGGAGCGAGGTCACGGCAAGGGCAGGGGAACCAGGTCGAAGTCTTCGCCGGCTTTGCGCAACGCGATGGCGGTCTGGTTGTTCAAACGATCCATCTGTACCACCCCGTGATAGGCCTCGATCAATTCGATGCGCTTGGTCTCCGGGCGGAGTCGATGAACCGCGGTCTTGTTCACTTTCTCGTGTCCTGCCAGCAGATCCTGGTCGAAACGCGTGGCCCAATACGGACTCGGACCGAAGGGCTTGCGGCTGTGATGGAAACGGAAGGTGTTCGCCAAGACGCTCGCCTTGCCGCCCTTGCTGTAGGCGAACATGTCCAAGGGGCGATTGCCTGAGCCCAGTTCGATCATGCTGATGCCCTTGATCTTTGCGCCCGGTTGCAAGTCGTCGATAGGATACTTGACAACCGGGGTGTAACTGAAGGCCCCGACAATGTATTGCTTGCCATCTTCCTTGAAGGGAATCAGCACGCTCATTGGCGCCCGTGTCTCCCACTTGCGGTGAGACACATGGTAGGTCTCCGCGCTGAAGAGTTGTCCGGTCTTGCCATGTTCCAAGGCACCAGTGGTCGAGAAGATTTTGGAGCGAAATGCCTCGTTGCAGCGCGCCGCTGCCACCAGTCGATCGCCGGCCCAAGCGAGGTCCGTGATCAGATCCACTGGCGACTTGTCTCCCTTGGGCAGGGGAACAACTGCATGCTTCACCTTGTCGAGCGAAAGGTGTCCGATACTGCCATCGGGTTGCACGGTCGCGATGAGATACGATTTGTCATCCTACTTGCGCGCTGCGACATAGAGCACGCGGGAGTCGGGATTTACCGCCATGTCGATGATCTCGACACCCTTGGCCTGCGCGCCCAAACGCGCGCCGAGCTTGCCGGCGAAGCCATTCAATTCGCCCCATTTGCCCTTGGCCCGATCGGTGTCTCCGGTATCGACGGCAACGATCTGCTGGCTGCGGCCGTCGCCGATCAGCAAGACGCCTCCGGGGGCGAAGGAAATGACATTGATCACCTTGAGGTTGGGACTGCCGGTGATCGCCTGCTTGATCACTGGGCCTGCCATGGTGGACGCGACGACTCCAGCGAGGGTGAAAACAGCAAAAATGCGAGACAGAGTTTTCATAATTAAGATAGGATTCGGATCGTTGCGACCATAGGGGTGGGGCGGTCCGGCGTAAAACGGAAACTTGCGTTTTCAAGCGCGGTTTGAATTATTCCCGCCACTCATGAAAAAACTGATCCTGTTAGTCACCACTCTCTTGATTGTCGGCGTTTCTGCGGAAGCGGCCGCCAAGAAGAAGGGCAAGAAACCCGCGAAAAAGAAATCTCATCCGACCGGTTACACGGACACCCCATATCTACCAGGGCAGAAATGGCGCGTGCATGACGATGCCCGCCCGCGCCCCTCCGTGGTCACGCCGGGTGCGAAATTCAGCGACCAGGCACCGCCGCCCTCTGATGCGATCGTGCTGTTCGACGGCACGGATCTGAGCAAGTGGGTGAACCAGAAGACCGGCGACAAAGCTGGTTGGAAGGTCGAGAACGGCTACATGGAAGTCGTACCGAAAGCGGGCACGATCGCCACCAAAGACAAGTTTGGCGACTTTCAGTTGCACGTCGAATTCGCCACTCCGGGCAAGGTCGAAGGCAATAGCCAGGGTCGTGGTAACAGTGGGGTGATCATCTACGGCAAGTATGAGGTGCAGGTCCTCGACTCCTTCAAGAACAAGTCCTACGCGGACGGTCAAGCAGGTGCTCTCTACGGACAGTATCCACCGTTGTGGAATGCCGCGCGCAAGCCCGGTGCCTGGCAGACCTTTGACATCATTTTCGAAACCGCGCGTTGGGACAAAGATGGTCGTCTCACCAAGAAGACCAGCGTCACGGTGATCCACAACGGCGTTGTTCTCCACAACCGCAAGGAATACATCGGCGCCGTCAGTCATCGCCGGGTCGGTAACTACAACAGCCCGCACCCGCCCGAAGGACCGATCGTTCTTCAAGACCACGGGAATCCGATGCGCTTCCGTAATATCTGGATTCGCCCGCTGGGTGGTTACGACGCCAACGACAAGTAAGGCGTTAAGTAAAGCTTGCAAAAGCCGGTCCCTTGGACCGGCTTTTTTGTAGCGCGGAGAACTCCCACATGAACAAGACCGAAGCCCTTCGTCATCGGATCGGATTCTACACCGGACCGCTACTGGCGATCCTGGTCTACAATTTGGTCCCCCAGCAATTCGCCGGTCCAGATGGGACGATGGAATTCGCATCGGCAGGACGAGTGACCTTGGCGGTGATGAGTTGGATGGCGGTCTGGTGGTTGAGTGAGGCAGTTGAGTTATCGACCACGGCGATGTTGCCGGTCACCGTGCTCCCGATATTCGGTGCGGTATCCATCGTCGATGCCGCCGCACCGTATGCGCATCGACTGATCTTTCTCTACATCGGTGGATTTACGATCGCGCTGTCGATGCAACGTTGGGGGTTGGACAAGCGGATCGCCCTGGCGACGCTGCGTCAGGTCGGGACGAAGCCGGCCAATATGATCGGCGGGTTCATGATCGCGACGGCGTTCCTGAGTGCCTTCATCTCAAATACGGCCACGACGGCGATGATGTTGCCGATCGCGCTCAGTGTCGTGGTTTTGCTAAAGGATAAAGTGGGCGAGGGTGGAAGCAACTTTGGCATCGCGCTGATGCTCGGAATTGCCTACGCCGCGTCGATGGGAGGTCTCTCCACGCTGGTCGGAACGCCGCCGAACGCCTTTCTCGCGTCCTTTCTCGAGGAATCCATCGCCGAGGAGTATCGGACGAAAATGAGTTTTGCGAAGTGGTTGTTGTTTGGCGTGCCGGTGACCTGCTGCATGTTGCCGCTCGCGTGGTTCGTCCTTGCCAAGTGGTTGTATCGGACGCCGGCCACGGAGATCGAAGGTGGTCGGGAACTGATCGAGAAGGAATACCGTGCCCTGGGCAAAATGAGCTGGGGCGAACGGGTGACGCTGATTGTTTTTGCCGGCACGGGCTTTTCGTGGATCGGCATTCCGTTGTTACGTCGCTATCTCGCGGATGTGGAGTTCGCCAAGGGGTTTGTTGACTCACTGAGTGGAGTTTCGGATCCCGGCGTGGCGATGGTGGCCGCGGTGTTGTTGTTTGCGATCCCCTCGCGGACGGAGCAGGGCGGGGGTGTGATGAACTGGCCGACAGCCATGAAGATGCCTTGGGATATTCTCATTCTCTTTGGTGGAGGCATGAGCCTGGCTGCCGCGGTGAAGAAGACTGGTGTAGCCGAGTTTATCGGGGCTCAGGCAGGGTATCTTCACGGGGCACCGATGCTGGTCTTGATTCTCATGGTCGTCACCGCCGTGATCCTGTTGACCGAGTTAACCTCGAATCTCGCGACGACCGCGACCTTGTTGCCGGTTTTCGCCGCCTTGGCTCCGGGTTTGGGTGTACATCCGTATCTGCTGATCTTTACGGCGACGATGGCTGCGAGTTGCGCCTTCATGATGCCGGTGGCCACGCCGCCCAATGCCATTGTGTTCGGCTCCCGTCTCCTGACCATTCCTCAGATGGTGAAGGCGGGGATCTGGATGAACCTTGCCGGGATCATTGTCATCACCACGCTGGCCTGGTTTCTCCTCGAACCGGTCACGGGAATCAGTTTCCGGAAGTGAGTGGAATCATCGGTCATACGATGTACGCGATTCTCGGGGCCAAGGCCGCCGCGAAACGCAAGCTGTCCATTGTGCCGATCCTTCAACGGCATGCGGCCAGCTACCATTGCGGCGCCTATCTTGGTTGCGATGTGCAAACGATGCCGGAGGCGATCTGTGAAGACACGGGGAAGGAGGTTGGTTACGGAACCGCGCCCTTGGACAAGAGTCCCTTGACCGGCGGCAAGGTGCGCCCCTGGTCGTTGCAGCATGCCGGGAAGGCCTATCGCCCCCGCGAGATTCATCGACGTTTCTATGGGCGCGCACACATCGTATTCGGTTGGCGCCGTGAAGACCGCGAACACACGGTGCCGTGGGATCACCTGGCGGACTATTGCGCCGCCGTGGTTTCAGATGCGACCCAACGTCGTAGGAACGAACGGGAACTTGCCTACCTCTATGGTTGGATGGCCCACATCGTCGGTGACAGTCTGATCAAATCCGTTCGACCGGGAATCGATCTGCATCTGCATGGCGGCAAATACACGCCGGCCAACCGACCCATCCAGGATCTCGTTTCTTTTCACGAAGTGGGGCGCAAGGAATTCGGACTGAATTGGGAGTCTATCCTCACCAATCTGGCGAAGACACCCGTGGAGGCGATTCAACTTCACTACATGCGCGTTGCAAAAAAGTCGGGGAGTCTGGGCGAAGCCTTTGACAATGCCTGGCAGCCCGATCAAGCGCGACTGCTCAAGGCGGTACTGCAGGAGAATCGTCGCTACCAGGCCGTTCGAAATCCGCGCCTGCTGAAGCAACTCGCGCTGACCAAGACGGAGAATGGCTGGCAGTGCGATCCAGAACTGACCCGTCGCTCACTCGGATTGCGCTATCCGGAAATAGTCGAGTTGGCTGAAAAGGCCGATTTTCGGCATGCCTTGTGGCAGATGGGTGAGGCGGTGGCAGACTTGTTCGGCGAAGTCGCTGAACGGGTTTCCAGACCGTGACCTATACTTTCGTCTGCTGGCAATCTACCGAATGCCGGCGGGCTTGCGTCGTCTGAACCGGCACGACATACTCTCGCATCTGTGCGGATGACCCAAGTGAACGACACCTCAACCAACCCTGAATCGCGCCTTCGCCTCTGCTTGGCGCTGGTCGTCTTGGTGTTTGGCGCCGGGTGCCAGACCTACACCTCGCAGAATCTGGCCGCCTCTGGTTCCTGGTTGCGCGGAGATGTCCAAAGTGCCGTCGGCAACTATTCGGCCCGGGCGCGCAAGGCACCCCGCCGCGATGCCGTGATCTGGAATCTCGAGCTTGGAACGGCTCATCGGTCGGCCGGTGGATTTCGCGCCAGCAACGATGCATACGGATCCGCTGAATCACTTATCGATCATTGGGAACGACGTGCCAAGGTCAGTGTCAGTCAAGAGGCGGTAGCCCTCGTGTCCAACCAGGCTTCGCTTCCCTATGAAGGCCGGATCTACGACAAGATCATGCTCAATTCATACCGCGGATTGAACTTTCTCCAACTGGGTAATGAGGCCGGTGCGCGCGTGGAGTTCAACCGTGTGCTACGACGCCAGGAAGACGCAGTGGCGATCAAGAAACGCCAGATCGCCCGAGATGAACGCGCCATTACGCAGGCGCGGGGCGAAAATCGAAACGGGGCGGCCATGCTGGACGACTCGCGGGTTCAATCGCGCTTGGATTCTGCGTACTCCCACCTCGATACCTACAGGGCGCGCGGAACCTACGAGAATCCTTTCGCGATCTTCATGCGCGGACTGTTCTTTGCCACCCACGCCAATGGCAACTCAGATCTGGAGACCGCCCGGCATGCCTTGAATCAGGTCGTTACCATGACCGGCAACAATTACGTGAAGCGCGAACTGCAGCACGTCGAGGAACAATTCCAAGGCAAGACCATCGGTCCCATGGTGCACGTTGTTTTCGAAACCGGGCGCGCTCCGCAACGCGGTGAACAAAAGATTGAACTCCCCTTGTTCTTCTTGGGTGACGGAAACGTCCCCCTGTTCGCGGCAGCCTTTCCCACCTTGCGCCCGCAATATAACTACATCAGCTCCCTGAAGGTGGATGGCGGCGGGCACAACGCGCAGTCCGTCCTGCTTGCCGACATGGATGCGATCATCGCGCGCGAATTCCTCGACGAACTGCCGACGATCCAGGCCAAGACGATTCTTTCTTCTGTGGGAAAAGCCGCAGCCGGCTACGCAATTAACCGTAGCGCAAAAAAACAGGACAAAGATCTTGGATTATTTGCCGTAATTGCGACGTCCATCTACCAGGCCGCGGTGAATGTGGCCGACACCCGCACATGGACGACGTTGCCCAAACAGATCCAATACTGCAGCCTCCCGCTGCCGGCCGATCGCAAGCTCAAGTTGAGCGGCGCGGGACTGAATTCGAACGTCACCCTGCAGAACGGCAACACTCTGTTGATCTACGTAAAATCCATTTCCCCTGAGGCGCCGCTGTTGGTGACCCAAACAACCCTGAATTAACATGCATCGAAAAATCCTCCTCACTCTCGGCTTCACCGCCATGTTGGGCCTGACCGCCTGCCAGACGGTGAATACCTACGAACCCCGCGACCAGATCAACCCGCCCACCCAACTCGTGGACAAGCGGATCGTCACGGACTCGACTTTGAACAAGAAGGTCTTCGTCACTGGCATCGACCATGCCGAAGGCGCCGGGGGGCACCTGCGTGTGCAGGCCCAGATCTTCAATCGCACGAAGCGCTACAAGCGGTTCAGCTACAAGTTCGAGTGGTTCGACCAGGACGGATTCCTGATTGAGACCCCGACCAGTGGATTCATCGCCTCCCAGATCGAAGGCGGCGAAGCCAAAAACCTCGTCTCCGTGGCGCCAACCGCGGCCGCCAAGGATTTTCGGTTGAAGCTGATTGAGAACGTTCGCTAAACACGGAAAGACATTTGATATGAAGAACTTCAAAAAAATCCTCCTTGCTGGCACGGCCGGTATCGCCTGTTGGACACTCACCGGCTGTGGTACGCCCAATGCCAAATACGTCGACGCTGGCGGTCCGCGCACGCTGGCCACGGTTGGCCAGATCAACATTCAGGATTATCAGGCAGCTGCCGACGCGATGGTGAATTCGCTGATTCAGAACGTGATCAATCAGGGCCAGCTCCAGACCTCCAACAATGGTCGGGCCGTGTTGGGTATCAGCCGCGTCATCAACAACACCGCTGAACACGTCGATACCGACCTGCTCACGAAGAAGATTCGCGTTTCCTTGAACAAGACCGGTCGCGTGGTCACCACCACCACCTACGGTTTGGGTGGCAAGGGCGAAGATCCCTTGGCCCAACAGATCCTGCGCGATCGCGAAAAGGCCGAGGGCAAACCACTGACGATTCTCCCTGACTATTCCCTCAGTGGAAAGATTATCGAACTGCGCGCTTCCGCGGGGCGCAAACGCCAATCCTCCCACGTCTTCCAGCTGTCACTCACGAGCAATGACGGCTTGGCGATCTGGGAAGACGAAAAAACGATCACCAAGCAGGGACACCGGCGCAACGTCGGGTTCTGAGCTTCCCGGGCCATGCGCCCAATATTTCTCATCGCGTTGCTGCAATTCGTCGTTCTGCCCGCTGCCTTCGGCTGGGGGCAGGGACATCGGAAGATTCGCGAATGGGCCGTGGCTCGATTGCCGGAGTGGCAACGGGAGTGGATTGGGGCGGAGAACCTCAAGCGCCTGTGTGTGGACTACAAGTCGTTGCAGGACATGAACGCCGGCGGGAAGAATCCGCATCTGGATCCATACTGCAAGGTGCCGGGCGTGCGACTGTCGTTGCACGACGTCAATGGCGCCGAGGTGAGTGGGAAGGCAAACCTCTGGTATCTGGAGCGGATTTCAGATTGCCTGAATCGCGGGGAGATTGACGAGGCGATGAAGTTTCTCGGGGTCTTGTGTCACTGGAATGAAGATCCCGGCTGTCCTTCCGCGCACAGCAGTCCCATCTCCGAAGCGGAATTGAAAATTCTGATTCCTCCGCCCGCGGACAAGGCGCGCTACAATTACCTCTTTGGCGCGGGCGGAATCGCGGATGTCGGCCAATACGACATACCGGAGACCAAGTATCATCCACGATTGCTGGGGCGCACGCGAAACGAGGTTGCCTTGCGGATCTACCAACATCAGCGTTGGTTGGAACGGGGCGCGGCTGCCCGCATCGTGCCGCTGGTACAGGACATGATGCAGGGCGACGGATCCAAGGCGGCGGCGCTACGAGCGGCTGCCGCAGCGGACAACGCTCGGCATGTCTGCGACGTGATCCACACCGTGCTGTGCCTGGCAAAACAACGTTTTGAAGGTGGACGTTCCTTGCCGTCGGAACAGCCGTTGTCGGCTTGGTTGCCCAACCCGATGGGCCGTCGCGCGCCGCATCCTTATTACGTCACCGGGTTCTTGGTGAACCAGGCGATGGACGCAAAACGGAAGCTGCATCCGTTGGCGGCAATACAAGGATTCGGCACCGGGGCTCCGTTTCGGATCGGTTACACGTTGGCTCCCAATGTCTTTCGTCAGTTCCGGACTACCGTGGGATTCCATGGTACGGCAGGAGAGAAAGCCGCGGTGGCATTCGAGGTTTACGCGAATGGCAAGCGTCTGCATCGCACAAAGTTCATGCGTTCCGGTGAGGAAACTGTAGATATCGAAGTCGATTTGCCCGAAGTTCCGCAACTCAAGCTGGAACTGGTGACCGTGGCGGAGAATCCGGCGGATTCACTGCATAACCTGGTCGTGTGGGGTGATCCCGTGCTT
>JBMYQZ010000085.1:0-12216 GCA_049601855.1 Limisphaerales bacterium
GACGGTGACTTCATGTACCTGAGGATCGGCGGCGGAAGCCTTCACCGGGATCTCGGCCCAGGTCTCGATGGGGAGCTTGCCGCCGTAGCGGATCTTGACGTTGATGGGCTTGCCGGCCGACCCGCGATCGGCCCCGCCACGAAAGCGAATGCGGTAGTAGCCGTCCTCGGGAATGCGATCGCTGGCATCGAGGCGGCAAAGACGCCCGTATTCGATTCCCCTTTCATACACCGGTCCACCTTGGACCATCATCATGCCGCCGTTTTCCGGCCAGTGTTTGAGCGGACCGTTCTCGATCTGTAAATCACTGTTGAAGCGATTCCTCACCATCTTGGATTCGTGGCGAATACCCAGGTGACGATCGTTCTCGGCCTCGAAACGGGCGAGCATGGTCACCGGCTCATCCGCCTGGGAGGCGGCTGTCTCACTTGGGAATGGACCTTCGACCTGGATGTAATCGAGGAAGAGGAGTGGAGGATCTTCACGATCCATGGTCGGATGAAACTCGAAAGCCGCCCCTTGATATTCGGCGGCATTCTGGCGTGCCTTAGCAAGGGCATCGCGATATCGCTTCAGTGTTTTCTCGCTGTCGGACTTCATCAGCCAACGCTCCAATCGCTGCTCGGTTTCAAGCGCGCGCGTGGTCAGCTGGTTGTAAGCGGAAACCTTGCGTATCAGACCGCGGTTGGGATTCCAGTAAGGGACAACTTCGGCGGCATCACCCGCACGCAGAAACACGGCGCGGGACTGACGCTGTGGAATACTCATGGGAGCGATAATGTTGAAATCGACCGTTGCTTCCTTCCCGCAAACCAGTCGCATCATGACGGGGCGATTGCGTGCCCCCTCAGCCATGCCAGCGCGGACACTGACGCGATACCAGCCGTCTTCGGTTACCACTTGGGAAAGATCGGGCACCTGCCAGGCCACACGTTGCCAATCCGTCCGTTTCTTGCCCGGCAGTGACTCGACGCCGTAGATGAACTTCGCTCCGTGTTCGCCCTTTTTCGACGGAGCGGGTCCATGCGGAATGCGTTGGCCCGTCACGCCGCTGATCGCGGAAAAATCCAACCACTCGCCGGCGAACTTGATCTCGTCCTCCGGTTCCCAACGCAACAACCGCGCGGCCGGTGGGCCTTCATCGACGACGGCCTTGGCCGCGATACGTTCGGCGGCGGCGACAGTTTGCTCGATCTGGGTGGCGTCGACGAAAAGAGCAATGCCGAGACGATCGAATCCCTCGGCTTTCCCGTCGCCGGGAAGATCTTCGACCAAGGGCGCTATCACCTTCGGATCCATCTTCAGGAGATCACGGATGGTGTTGGCATATTCGTCGCGATTGAGTCGACGCATCGGTGTGCGCCCGCCTTTGAGACGTGCCGATTCTTCGGCCCTGCGCAGTTCGGCAGTAATCCATTTGACGACCGTGAAAGATTTCTTCGTATCCGGTTTCGGTTCCTCCTCCGGCGGCATTTCACCGAGATTGATGTGGTCCATGACCTCCTTCCATTCGTCGGCGGTGTTGCCTTGGAGAAAGTCGAGCCCGAGTTGGTCGATGCGGAATCCTGCCTTGGCCTTGCGCGCGTCGTGGCAGGAATGGCAGTGCTTGGCGAGGAAAGGTTGTACGTTCTGCTCGAACGTCGTTGCTGCTTCGACCACCAGCGTGGAGCCGAGCAGAAGAATGCAACTGACCAGACGTATCATCGGCAAGAGAATTTGGGGCAGGACAATTCTCTTGCCCACATTTCTTTTGCCCCAGCCGTTACTCACTTCTCAATCCTGGCAGAGAGTCCGTGCCGACCTCGCCGCGAAAAGCGGACCGCCTCAGCCCCGGTTCTGGGTCGAGCCGAAGCGTAAGATCGGAAAAGCGATGACAGGAACGAAGACCAATCCCAAGCCAATCAGAGTCGCTTTCCCAGATCTGGACACGGTTTCAAGGCGCCTTGAGATCCGTGAATTCGAAGGGCACAGCGTACTTGTCGATCTTGCCGGCGACGGTGATCACCAGTGTGGGATTGTTGATGGGTTTGCGGCCCATGCTGAAGCCTGCTTGGAGGCGATGTTCGTCGCGGAACTTGTTCCGGTTCAGGTAGAAGCGCTTCATGACGTGTGTGTCGTCGTCGGGGTTGACCATCTTGAGGTCGACGATGGCGTCGTTCGGGTTGTCGCCGGCGAGTTGCACATTGGCGCGGCTCGTGGACTTCACCTTCAATCCGAATTGCTTGAGATCCGGATGATCCAGGGTCTTGCCGACCAACTTGCTGATATTGGGAATCTCGACCGTCTTCAACGAAGCGGGCACGTGGAGGAGGATGGCGCCCTTGGCGCTGAAGGTCTCGGCGAGCCGATCGGGTTCGGAGAGGGGGACATCGATTTTGGAGACGTTCTCCTTGTTGAATCGTGGGCGGAGTTCGTGGACTTTCTCGGCGTCCGGCTTGCCGTGCAGCGTGAGTTTGCGTCCGGTGCTGTCACTGCCCTCGGTGATCGTCAACTGGCTCCAACCGGCGGGTTTCAATCCTTTCGGCCAACTGATCTCGGTGGTGACAGTCAAGGGGGCGGAACTGAAGAAGACCTTGGTGTCGCTGTAGTTGGCGTTGCGCATGGTGCGGCCTTGCATCGGCTTGATAGTGACCTCGGCGAGTTGGGCTTTCATGCCCTCGTCGTCGGTGGAGAATTGGGTCAGATCGACCGGGATGCTGCCGACGGGACCGAGCGGAAGCTTGAAGGTGACACCGGCGGCGGAGCAGGTGGCGATCGGTTTCACCTTGCGGTGCTTTTTCCATGCCTCCTCGGTCGTGTCCGTCGTCAATTCCACGAACCAACGCGCGCGCTTGCCGGACTTCTCCTTGCCATTGGCGCTGATCACCTGGTTGGGAAGCACGAGGGTACGATCGATCTTGAGTCCCGACATTCCGGCTTTCAGCGCGGAGAATTCCATCTGCTTGGTGACGTCATCGTCGCCGTCCTCGCCGAGAATTCCGGTCTTGATCGTCGCCTCGAGGCGGCCGCCAACCTTGCGGAATTCCCAGTTGAGCTGTTCCTTGAATCGTGGGCTGCGGTAGAGTTCGACAATGGAATCGAAGGCGATTTCCACCTTGGTGGTGAGCTCGCCGTCAGCTTGCTTCGTGCTGAACGAGATCAGCCGGGCCCCCTTGATCTGTTTGATCGCCTCCCGCAACTTCTTTTCCTCCGTCATGATGTCGCCGCCAAAAGTGATGCTATCTTTCTTGGTTGCGACCATGGCGGTCATCTTGGGTCCGAGTTTCATGCGAAATTTCCAATGACCGGAGCCGTCGGCGTTGACGGTCAAGGTGTCTTCAATTTCGAAGCAACCGGTGAAGAGAACGGCGGCGGCGGCGAGGAGAATCGGGAGGAGATTCCTCATGGTATTGGTATGTGTCGAAGCTGGGCGTGCGATACGGTGAAGCCAAGCACATTCGATTACACGATGGGGTGGGCTTTGTAGCGTCGTAGATCGGACAAGCTGAGTTTGTTTCACGGTCCGGGTTGCCTCAGGAATTTTCCATCGGATTGGGCGCGATTCTGTTCTAAGGATTCTCTCCCGACCGAGTCTTCTAAATAATGAAACCGTTCCTCAGCCTTGCTCACCTGGTTGCCTGCCTGTTGGCAACCGCCGCGCCCGCCAAGAACTCGCAGGTCGTGAAAGTCGTGCTGGGTGAGGACGGCAAGCCCGTGCCGAAGGCTCAGCTGCGATTGTGGGAAGTGCCTAGTCCCGGCTGGGGCAAGAAGTTCAAACACGTGTTCGCTGACGAGGCGGGACGTTGCGAGATCGCGCCGAAGGCGGGTGGCACCGTCTACGTCGAGGCCCACGAGCCGGGCTTGATTGGTCGGGGTGTTACGGCCGGTCCGAAGGTGGATCCGTTGTCTGATCCGCTCGAAATCAAGCTTTGGCTCGGCACGAAGGTCACCGGGCGAATCTTGGAACCGGATGGAACGCCCGCGGCGAACGCGCAGTTCTCCGCCGGGGTTTATCTCCACAACAAAGAATGGAAAAAGCGCTTTGGGCTCAGTCTCGCGTGGATGTCGTTCGACCACGGCCAGTGGCCGAACTGGAGTACGACGGTGCTGACGGACCCAGCTGGGAGATTTCACGTCACGGTCCCGCCGCGAAAGGCGCGCAGTTGGATTCGACTTGGGACTTCGTCGCTGGGCTTCAGTTCGCACATGGATGTGGCGCTGGCCAAGGCTCAGTCGAAACCGCTCGCCGCGCGCTTTGCGCCTTTCGAAAAGGATTTTCAATCGAACCAGAACGAGGGTGGCAAAGTCGATGTCGATGACATTAGTCTGGAACGCGGAATCATCCTGCACGGCAAGGTGCTCGATGGCGAAGGCCAGCCCATGGAAGGCACCACCCTGATCACTTCCGGCCGACACGGACCTTATGCCGGGCGGCGGACCATTTCGAACGAGCGAGGTGAATACCGGTTCTTTCCGCATGCGCCCGGCCAGGTGACGATCTCAGTCGATGCGCGTTATCGCGATGACGCAGGCAAGGTGCTTTCGCGAGATGTCCGCGGGATCTTTGCCAAGACTCCGGTGACGCTCAGCAACCTGTTGCCGGATTTGAACGTCACGCTCCAGGCGCGCCAATTCGTGACCCTCAAATTCGACATCGTTGATCGCCGACGGCCATCGAGTGACCGCATCAGCTATTACAACTATCTGCCCGTCACTGGTCACATGAAGGTGAATGGCAAGCTGCAGTATTGGAAAGGTGAGACGCAGCGCAAGGGGCCGATCCTGATCGTCAAGGTGCCGGTCGGACTGCAGAACGCGAAGCTCGTCCTGCCCGGCGACAAGTTCGCCACCATCAGCTATGCGGACGAGACCGGCCTGAAAGGCAAGGGACGACTCGAGCTTCCCAATCTTGATCCAAAACTGAAACGGACGATCTACTGCGATCTACCGAGTGCGAAATAGAGTGGTGGAGGGTCGCGATTGGCTCCCTGTCATTTTGTCTCCGATGAACCAAATGATGGACGTCGAGCCGATCAACGCCGAGTCAACGTTGGAGAGCGTTTTCGAGTTCCGTCCTGGTCACCTGTCCGTCTCCGTTGCGATCGGCTGAGCCGAAGCGTTGGATGAGGACGGATGGGACTTCCTTGCTGGTGAGTTGCTTGTCCCGGTTCGTGTCCAGTCGTTGGAAGAGGTTCATCACGTAGTCGCGTCCAGACTTCGAGCGGAGGCCTCGTTTGCTGAAGTTGGCGGTGAAGTTTTTCATCGCGGTGTCGGCTTCAGGAAGCGTGAGCTTCTGATTGCCATCGGTATCCAGGGCGATGAACAGGGGGCGGTCGGTGAGTTCGCGAGGAGTCACGATGCTGTCGCCATTGTGATCGATGGCGCGGAAGCGTTGAGCGAGTTGGCGATCGACATTGCCGGGAATGGGGGCGGGTTTGGTCGGCTTCGTTGATTGGGATGCGCCGCCGGGGACGTAGTATTCGATGTAGCCGATGAGCATTTCCTCGTCAGTCTGGTCGCCCCATTTCACGGTTTCGTTCGGATTCGGGTTGGCGGGATTGTCGGGACTGTTGTCGAACCAGCCGACGGCTTCGATGGTGCTGCCAGCCTTGACCAAGAGCGGCTTGGTGTAGCGGTATTGCAACTGCCAGTTGAAGTCGTATTCGGGGATGTCAAGGAGGGTGCTGCGTTTGCCGTCGGGATCGAGCAGGTCGTAGCGGAAGGCCTTGCCGCGCAGATGCATGTGCGGGAGGAAGCTCATGATCTCGACGTCGCTGGGGATGTAGAGGCGCTTGCTCTCACGATGATTCGGAGCGCGTGGCGGGATGCTGATCTTGTGGTTGGAGAGGCTGGCAATCTTGACGACGTTTTGCGGACGTTCCTTGGCGAAGGTCAGGCCAAGCTGGGTTTGGTCGTGCACGGCTCGTCCATTGGGCGTGTAGTGCAGCTGGAAATGCAGCGTGGCTCCAGCCGGCAGGTGCTTGGCAAAGCCGTCGCCCCACTTGCGCCAGGTGTTGCCGGGAACATACGCGGCGAGGAATCCGCGATCCTCAGAGTTCAAGTTGCGGCGTTTGCCGGCATCTTCCTTGGGGATGACGAACACGAGGACATGATGGACGACTTCGGCAAAGGTTGGGCGGATCTCGGTGGCGGTGACCCAACGGTCCTCCTTGTAATTCGTTTTTACTTTCAGGTTCACGTAAGGCATCTGGCCGGTGGCCTTCACCTTCACCTGGCGGGGCAGGGGGATGATCTCGTCGGGTTGCCCGATGGTCCACCCGGAGGCGTAGCTGCGAAGCAGGGGTGCATCGGCGGGATTGCCGACGGGCTTGTCGCTGCGAAGCCAGATGGTGAGATCGCGCTTGTCGGCCTCGCTCAGGGAGCGGTCGTTGTCCCAGGCGTGTTCGACGCCCGTGATCGGTTTGGCAAACCAGGGCGGCATCAGGCCGTCGTTCACCACGCTGCGAATCATCGCGGCATTGCCAATCACGTCCTTGTAAGTCGCGAGGCTGAAGGGCGCGACACCACCTTTGCGATGACATTCCTGGCAGTTCTCCTGAACGATGCGCGAGATGCGATTGTGGTAGGTGACATCGGCGACCGCAGCATGAGGTTCGTCGAAATCCAGGTTGCAACCCGGTGCCCAGGTTGCGGTGAACTTTGGTTGCGTGCTCTTCAAAGTCGCATCGATCGCATCCTTCAAGTAGTTCTCCGAAGCGGAGTCCTTCGCGTAGCCAATGCCATACTGATCACTGACTGCGCCGCGATAGACGAGCGTGCGGGCCTTGTCCAAGATGAAGACATCCGTGGTGGTCATGGCGCCCAACGCGCGACCGAACGCTCCTTTCACATCGTGGATCACTGGTCCGTCAAATCCGTGCGAACGCGCCACGGACAATTGCTCGCGGGCGTCATCTGATGCCGTTGGGTTGACGTAGAGGAACGAAACCTTGCGTTCCATGAAGGCGTCTTCGATCGCGGCGAGTTCCGGGGCGAACTTCTTGGTGAGCGGACAACTCACGCCAGTGAAGGCGATCACCAGGGCATCCGATCGGATGTCACTCAAGCGACTGGTCCTGCCATCGATCGTTTGAAATGACAAATCAGTGATCAATCGACCGATGCGATGTTCACCGGGTTTGATGACGCGCGGTCCTTGTCGAACGGCGGCTTGCGTCAAGGTCAGCGTACAGGCCAATCCCAAGAGGATAACAATGCGATGCATGGGTGGGTAAACCATTTGAAAGGAGGAGATGTTTCAGAAAGTTGGCGCAAATTCAAAGCGCGTTTCGAATGATGACGCTTCGCTGGCGATCTCAGTTACATCTTTGGGAAAACTGCCACCATTGACAACCGACCAGCTGGTCGGTATTGTGCCGCCAGATGCCCTCAGCCTCCAGCAATGCTGAAAAAACTCGGCGCCGTATTCTCGATACGGCGTTTGATGAATTCCATCGGAATGGCTTCCAGGGTGGCAGCATCAACCGAATCGTGACGGATGCTGAAATCACGAAAGGGGCGCTTTTTCACCATTTCAAGGGAAAGAACGAGCTCGGTTACCAAGTGATCGATGAACTCATTCGTCCGCATGTGGAGCAGGCTTGGATCGAACCCTTGGCCGAATCGATTGATCCGGTGGAGGACATCAAGCGCTTGTTGCAGGAACATCGGCCGGAGAGCCGAGATGAACTTTGCCGCGGTTGCCCGCTCAATAATCTCGCCCAGGAAATGTCACCACTGGACGAAGGCTTTCGCCAACGCATCAACGGCATCTATGACGACTGGCGCAAGGCCTTCACGCAGGCACTGAAGCGCGGCATCAAGTCTGGCAAGGTTCGCACGGCTATCGATCCGGCGCAGACCGCTACATTTATCATCGCCGCGATGGCCGGCATCGTTGGCACCGCCAAGAGCGCGCAAAGCGTGGAACTTTTACAGACCGCCGCCAGTGGTCTCTACCAATATCTGGACAGCCTTTCCCCATCGTCCGCACCCTCTCCTCAGCACAACTGATATGCCTGAACTAAACGCTCTCGATTTCTCCAAGGAATTCCCTCGCAGTCCCCGTGAAACACTCGCCGGCTATGTTGTTGCCGGTCGCATGCTCGACAAATGCCGCGCGGTGATTGCCGGCACCAATGACGGTTATCACTTCGATTGCCCACTCGATAATTTCTTCCTCGGCTTTGCTGAGATCAAGGCGGAGGACTTCAAAAACTTTGTGGCCACCGGTGCAAGTGATGATGAAGTTGCTGCGTGGATCAAGGACAACGCCAAGGAACGTCCGCAACGCGAGATCATCCAGTGGAACAACGACATGCGCGACAAGCGCATCAGCACGATGCCGATCGAATTGCAGGAGTTCCTGGAAGGCTATATCCCGGAGTTCATTCCCACCGGCAAGATCGTGCGCGTGTGGTTCGATGTCTACGACATTGAAGAAGGCCGGATCTGAGCGTTAGAAAACGCGTTCCGTCACGGTGATCTGGTCGTCGGGGAGGACCATGAACTGTTGCTCGGGAGTCTCGGCGAGTTTCTTGGCGCTCACGGAGTAGACCTTGTCCTTGCCGCCTTCACGGCGCCTTATCTTGATCGAGCTGGTGTTGGCGTAGCGGGTGAACCCTCCGGCTCGGGCGACGGCGTCCAGCAGGGGGATTTGACGAACACCGTTTGGCATTTCCATGACGCCTGGGCTGGTCACTCTCCCTAGTACGGTGAAGCGACGGGGTTGCGCCTCAGTCATGGCGGAGATCTCGATCTCCATGCCCTTGAGGATCGCGCTGACGCGTTTGGCCAACTGCTCCGTCACCAACGCCAACGAACCTTTTTCCTTCAGGACGTTCGGATGCCTGGTATCAAAACTATTCTGTAGTGATTGGAGCGACTGTTCGTGCGCGTTGAGCTTGCCGATGAGGTTGAGAAGGATCGGGTCTTGGTGCACGGCTGCCAATACGTTCCATTGTTCCTTGCCCGCCAACTTCCTCAGCTGCTTGAGCATGGCCGTGCGTTCAGTTTTCGTCCCGGGCTTTTGACTCGGACGCTGCGGGGCGACCGCGGCTTCGTGGAGGCGCTGGATCCGGGCGCGAATCTGTTCCGCTGTTTGGGCGAGCTTGCGCTTGGATTGGGTGATAATCGGATGCTGGTCGACATACTTTTTCTGCTGTTCGGCGAGCGTGGCGGCCTGCGCGTCATAGGAGATTCGAAGCTGATCCAAGGCGGAGTCCCGATAGCGAAGGGCCTGACTCATCCAGTAGGTCACCGAGTCTCTAACATCCGGTCGGGCAGCGGTCGTCCGAGTCGCTGCATGCTTGAGCCGGAGGTATTCCAGTTCGGCTTGGATCTTCGCGATCTCGGCCTTCTCAACGTCGCGCTCGGTACTGGTCCCGACATTTCGACGGGCCTGGAGTCCCCGATGACGGCTTTCCAGCAGCTTCACCCGAACTTCCGCATGTCGCAGTTTGTTGTCGGGATCTCGCGCGACTTCGTAAGCGTAGGCTGCCTCAAGATAATCGTCTTCCGTGGCCGCGCCCACTTCGACGCGACGGCGGGCTTCTTCCATCTGTCGTTTTGCAATGGCAAGGAGCCGTTCCTGTAGTTGATCCGCGGTCTTCTGCTGGGCAGTTCGGGGTGCAACCGGATGACCCATGGCATTGATCGTCCGGGGAGGGCTCTTTCGCGCCTGGCTGGCTGAGCCTTTGGTTGCGGCTTTGTGCACTCCGATGAAGCTGGAGTGTTCGAAGCCAAGTTCATTGGCCAATCGCGCGTACCTCGACCGGAACTCATTCACCCGACGCCACGACAGTTCGTCGGTGGTGACCGCAAGTTCGAGCACGGTGAATTCGCGACTGGGAATCTCGGACAGGTGCTTGCGAACTGTTGCCTCCTTGATTGGCCTGCCTTCAAAACTGAGTTCTTTCGGTCCCACGACCTTGCCCCGGAATCGGATCTTGCCGGTCCTCTGGTCGACCTCGGCTGAATCGGCCTTCACGGTCCATCGGTCAACCTGGAGAATGATTCGTCCATTCTCCCGTGTGATTCGGACGTTCTTGAGTCCTTGTCGTATGGCGGCCTGCACCAGCTCTTCGTCGGCTGATGGGGCGATCGGTTTGTCCCCCGCAATCTGTGCGAGTGCGAACTCGTCAAAGGGCGTGTTGGTATCTGTGGCTGCTGTTACCCAATTGCGATACGTGTCCGCCGATTCGATCTTTTTGTCCGAGCCTTTGTCCGGTTCTGCGGGAGGATTATCGTTTTCCGCAGCCTGAAGCATCGCCACGGGTACAACGATGCCCGTCATGACGACGAATGCCGTCGCCACGATCCATCGTTTCAAGGATCGGCGTTCGCGGCCATCGGTGAGGATGGAGAGGAGGCGGCTTTCAAGGGAAGAGCGTCGGGCCATCGGAATGGCGGCACGGTTGTCCCAGCGTCGGCCACCAAAGGCGTTGGCAATCTGCAGGAGTTCGTCGGCGTAGTCGCTGGCCTTGGAGCCGCTGCGCAATACGAGGTCGTCACAGGCTTGTTCGCGTTCGATGCGCATGCGGCGGGCGGCGAACCAGGCGAGAGGATTGAACCAATAGATCGCCGCCGCAGCCCCGGCAAAGAGTTGTGTCAGCCAGTCGAAACGTTTTACGTGCGCCAGTTCGTGCAGCAATACCATGCGGCGGCGGCGCTCCGACCAGTCGGAAAATTCCGGCGGGAGCAGCACGACAGGATAGAGAGCCCCCAAGTCATCGGCATGCGAACGCTGTTGCCGATCCGAACTTCGATGCGGCGAAACAAGGCCAGTTGTCCCATGGCGTATTCCACGTCAGGTTGCAAATCGGGATGGATGGTCGAGGCCAAACGTGTCGTTCGCCACAATCGCAGGAGTCCGAACCCGTAGGGCAGCATGCAGATGATGCTTCCCGTAACCCAGAGGACGGCGGGCCAATTCGTGGACGGGGCCTCGATCGGCATCATCGATATCGGAGCGGGAGCAATCGGCATGGTTGCCATTTCCGTTGGCGTGGTAGGGAAAACGATCGGAGTCGGAGCGGGCGATGCCGGTGCGGTGCTTCCCATTGCCTGTTCGGGTTCAGTTTCCCAACGGGGGAACCAAGAGACTTCGAGCGAGTTCAAGCGCGCTGATGCCAGGGGAGGAGCCAGTATTCCGAGCACGCCGACGAACCAGACCAAGTGACGCAGGGCGGCTGACGCCTTGCGCAGGGTGAGCGAAAGCAGGGTGGCGGCTCCGAGGACCAAAGAGCCTTTGAGGGCCAAGTCCAGAAGTTCAGAAGCGGGAATGTTCATTACCGTCCCTCCTTCCGCGCCTCTTGGATCAGGCGTTGGATGTTCTTGGATTCCTCGGAGGAAAGCTGCCCGGCCGTCGTGTCGAGCAACGCGGCCACTGCCTTTTCAACGGAGCCTTCGAAAAACGTCTCCATGACATTCTTGATCGCGGATTGGCCGGCTTGGCGGCGTGCCTTGGTGGGCGAATAGACGTAGCGCGGACCGTCCTTCTCAATCTTCAGCGCGCCCTTGTCCACGAGGATCTTGAGCATCGCCCGCACGGCGGAATAGCTGGGTGCCTCGGGCATGCCTTCCTGCACTTCGGCGGCGGTTGCGCGGTCGCGCTGGTAGACAGCGTCCATGATCTGCCGTTCGCGACGACTAAGGTTTTGGGAAATGGTATTAGACATAAGCGATATCTAGTATGCTAATAAATTAGCACCATGCTCGCACCGGTCAAATGAAATATGCTAAAAAATTAGCAGTAAGACTATTTAAGCGACAGGCAGGCAAGATCACCGCGTGAATTCCGGCAGTAGAGCTTGCCGTTGGCCAGCACGGGTGGTGTCCAGCAAAGACCGCCCAAGACTTGGCGAACAAACTTGGGACGGAATTCATCGGGTGATGCTTTGCCGATCGCCAGTTGTCCACGAGCGCCGAGGACGATCAATTGACCATTCGCGGCCATGAGCGAGCCGTAGCCGAAACGGGTGGTGGACCATTTCTTTTTCCCGGTGGCGAAATCGATGCACGCCAGATAGGCCGTGCCGCGATGGCTGTTGCCGTCGAAACCGTAGAGATGTCCGTCGATGAGCACGCAGGAGTTAAAGTGATTGCGCATCTCACGGTTCTTCCAGATGACCTTCGGCGTCGATCCGGAGATGTCGAGCAGCGTGCCGCCGCTGTTGTAACCGGAGGAGATGAACATCTTCTGATTGACGATGATGGGATCGGCGACGTTGATGTCCC
>JBMYQZ010000086.1:0-12205 GCA_049601855.1 Limisphaerales bacterium
TCCCTGCCGGCCAAGGCGTTAGGGTCGCCCAGTTCGTTCCAGATCGGATGCTCCGTGCGAAAGAAGTAGAAGATGTTGTAGGTGTAGATTCCGTTGACGCCGGCGTTCCAAGCCCGGAGCGCCCGCGCTCGGAAGGCCTCGGCGGTGTAACGTTTCCAGTCCCGTTTGAATCCCTTCTCCATCACCCGTGCTTCTGACAGGTTGGCGTAGACCGGCACGTCGTGTTTCTGGCCCAGCGCCACGCTCTCGGACCAAGGGGTCAGGCGGAAGTAACCGGAAGGCATCAAGAGATCGACGAGGTCCTCTTGCAGCCAGCGCTCGATGTCCAGGCCGATGTCACGGCAAAAGCCGACAGAGTCCGGCACGCGAATGGACAGGAGAATCGGCCGTCCCCTTTTTCGGCCCTCGCGATCGAACATCTTTCGGATCCGGCGAACGAGATTCGTCATCTGTTCACGTTCGTCTGTCCCGACGCGGCCTTCGCGGGCGTGTCGCAGGAAGAAGATCGTGTGACGGAAAAAGTCCAGTTCGACGCCATCGAGGTCGTGACTCTGGACGACCTCTTCGACCATCCGGAAAAGGTGATCGCGGACTTCTGGGATTCCGTAATCGACTCCGCAGGCCGAGCGCGATCCGTAGGGGCGACCAGGCAGTCGCTCGCCGACCTTGCCGAGGAGATACTCGGGATGGTCGCGTTTGAATTCCGAAAAGAGGTGGGGGTAAACCAGCTTGCCACTCGGATCCACGGCCCCGTCATGAATGTCGTTCATGCGGAACGAGCAGAAGAACTCGAGGTCGTGCTGGCGGCAGAAGTCGCCGACCACTTCCAGCGGATCGGTTCCCATCGCGATGAGTTCGGCGACGCAACTGTTGGTGAGCGATGGATGGGCGGTCTTGGAGGTCAGAACCGTGGCGATCTTGCTGCGGTGGATCACCGTGCTGAAACTCCAATGAGTGCAGTAAAAGACCGAGTCGACCTGCGTGTTCTCCAGACCGCTGAGAAAGATGTTCAACAAGGCTTGGGGAAGCGGGCCGCTCTTGGGCTGGAAGGTGGCGTCATTGCCGTCGAAATTCTGAATGATCCGGCGCGGACGATGGGCTGCCTCCCGACGCAGGCGGGCGTGGTCCTTGGCGGAAAGCGTGGCATCCTTCGTCTGGCCGGGGAGCGGGATCGTGGTCAGCAGCAGAACCGCGACGAGCAGGAATCCGGAAAGGAAATGCTTCAAGCGCGCAATTGTATCGCAGTTTAACGCCGGGTCTGAATGCAAATACTCCCGCGATTGGGTCGTTCGCATCAGTTCTTGCCGGGAGGAAACGCTCCGACTGGATGGGCACCGGGTTTCGGGGGCAGAGTGATGCGCACGGTGCTCTTGGTGCTGGGCTTAGGTACGGGATCCTTTCGTCGTTCGTCATCCGGATCTTCGGCCGGAGCACTAACGGCGACGGGCGGTGGCCGGCGCGGGGGCTCCCGCGAGCCACTCGGCTGCGTCTTCGGCGGTTCACCCGGCTGATTCTCGTCACTCATGCCGCTGGGAGTTTCAACAATCGCTGGGCGTTGTCGTGCAGGATCTTGCGTTCGATTTTCTTCGAAGCCGCCAATCGTCGCACGGCCGCGATCGTTCGTGCTCCGCTGCAGACCGGACCGCGGCCGAGTGAGTCGTTGCAGTCGGAGCCAAACATGATCTTGTCCTGGTGCCGGTCCAGGAAGTCACGCGCGTGCTTCTCGTCGCGGATCAGGCTGTTGTTCCCCGATCCCGCGGAAAGGTCGGCGAACATGTTCGGGTATTCGCGAAGATAGATGTCCGTCAATCCGCCGGGAGTCACCGGCCCTTTCGGATACATCACCTTCGGATCGTGACGCTTGTCGATGTGCCCCCACCAGGTCTGTGCGTGGCCGATGAAGTTCACGTCCGGATACTCCTTCAAGATCCGGGAGAACTTTTCGAATCCCAGATTCCACGCGCGATACTGAAAGTGCATCAACACCGGCACCTTGAACTCGCGCGCCAACTCGGCGAGGGCCTCGATCGGCGGGGAGTCACTGCCAATCTTGAATTTCGATTCGCCGATCCCGAGACCGCCGTTCGCAAGATAGGTGCGGATGGTCTTCAGTCCTCCAGGCACACCGGGATGTTCGTTGGCAAAGCGCACGAAATGCTCCGGGTGCTTGCTGACAATATTCATCGCCGCGCGATTGGCGGCCTTCTCCGCGCGCACCGGATCCTTACGTTGGGCGTTGTTGATCCGGTCGAACGCCCGCGCCGAAGGCAGAATCACCGTCGTCGTGACGCCCATCGCCCGTTGATGCGCCAGCAGCACCTCGTCGTTCCTTCCCGCGTAGTGCTGGTGCTGGTGGATGTCGATGATTGGTTCTTCCGCCCGGCCGAATACCGGCAGGGCGGTTGCTGCCGAAGCCGCGGCCACGAAAGCGCGGCGATTCATCGATGAACTCATACTTGGAGTTTAGCCCAACAAACGGCCCCGGTCATCAGCCAGCGTGATGTTCGTGCCAAGAACATCGATTAACCGTTCCGAGCGAAACCCAATAGCGTCGTCCCATGACCAAGACATTCCCCACGCAGGAAATCGGAGTCTACCTCCACAATGCTCGCGCCCAATTCATCACCATCGCCGTCGGTATCCTCTGGGCCATCGCGGTGGGAATTGTCATGCCGATGAGAGGCCATCCGCCCGAGTTCATGTACTGGCCCGGTCAAATCTGGCTGGGCTCCATGTTCCCACTCGTCATCGGCTCCCTTGCCATGTTCTTGACTCACCTGTTCTTCCTGATCACACCCGGAAACTGGAGCGAACAGGGTTTGAGATGGAAACGAATTGTCCTGTGCCTCGCCTGGCCGTCCCTCGCCGCCCTCGGTGGCGTCGCCTTGATCGCCTTCATGGAACGGGCGATCGGATGAGGTCGTGTCTTGCTCCCGGCCGCGCTGACCGGGGAGTTCGAAGCCGGGTCAGAATGATCACCGCGCGCTGCGGGTCCGGCGGGTGGCTTTGGCCAGTGTTTCGGCATCCAGCTTTTTCTGTGCTTCCAAGAACGGCGTCACGTTTCGATTGGTCGACAGAACACAACGGAAAGGACTGATGCCGCTCGCGAAACCGCGCAGCTGCGGATCGAAGACCTGCTCCGGGATGATGCGACCCGAAAAGCCATGGCCGCTCATTCCAAAGGAGCCTTCGAACGCTCCGTGGATACCGCTGCGGGTATACTTGATCTGCCCCTTCAGATGGTGGTGACGATCGCCGACCTGCACATCAAATTCCTGGGGCGGCTGGAGCTTGATGGATAGCAGTCGCTGGGGCGGAGTCGCCGGCGTGCGATCGTTGGATGGCGGCAACTTCATTCCGTGGGTCGGTCGAAAACAGTGGAGGTAATAGGTCCGTCGGGGTTGATCGGTAGCCTCGACCGTAAGGCTGAAGAGAAACAACAGGATAAAGCTACGCATGCAATGAGGACACCCAAGTGGGTGAGTTCTTAATGGTTTCTAGATGGGATTCGGGTTGGACCGTTGCGGATTCGGTTTCGCATCGTCGTCGGCCGGTCGCAATTGCTGCAGGAGCTTGAGGAGCTCCTGGAATTCGTCCGGTTCGGAATCGCGCAGGTCTCGGGATTCGGTCGGGTCGTCGTCGAGGTGAAACAGTTCGTAACTCTTGCCGTTGGCGTGCTCGATCAATTTCCAGTCGTCGTGAATGACGACGCGCGTTCGGCCACCGGGCCCCTTGCAATACAAGGCGCGACCCGGGTTGTCCTTCTGCTTCCCCGTCAAGAGAGGCCAGATGTCGCGGCCGTCATGCTTGAGATCACGTTTGCTGCGGTAACCGGCCAGGCGGGTGAGCGTGGGCATCCAATCGGTCACGCTCAACAGCGCGTCGGACTTGCCGGGCTTGAGGCGGCCGCGCCAGTTGACGAACGCCGGCGTGCGGATGCCGCCCTCATAGGTGCCGGCCTTCCAGCCGCGCAAGGGCGTGTTCATGCCCTTGTATTTACATGACGCCTTTGTGTTCGGATAACGCGTGCTGTCATCGCTCTTGGGGTTTTGCCCGCCGTTGTCAGAGAAGAAGAGGATGAACGTGTTGTCGCGTTGCCCGGTTTCGTCCAAGGCCTTCACGATCTCACCGATCTTCTCATCGAGGTGGACGAGACAGGCGGCGAAGGCACGCCGATCTGGTGACACGTCTTGGCAGGCCTGCAGATACTTCTTCGGTTCAACGAACGGTGTGTGCACGGCGGTGAAGGGAACGTAAACGAAGAAAGGATCATCCCGTTTCATGCGCAGGTAACGAATCGCTTCACGCGCGATGAGATCGGTGGCATGACCTTCCTCTTCGATGAATTTGTCGTTGCGATGCCAGGTCTTGGAAAAGCGGCCGGTCTTGTAGAGATGATTGTCGGGATTCACACCGCCGGCGAGAGACCCATGCGAGTGATTGAATCCGAACTGGCGTGGTCCCCATTCGGGCAGGGAACCCAGATGCCATTTGCCGGTGATGCCGGTATCGTAACCGACCGATCGCAGGGCGGAGGCGAGCGTCTCGGTTTCCCATGGCAAACAACGTTCGTTGTTCGGACCGGTATTGCCGAAGCGGCTCCAGTAACGCCCGGTGAGGAGACCAATGCGTGTGGGCGTGCAGACGGGTGAGACGTAGTGCCGGTTGAGCTCGATCCCTTCGCGGCAGAGCTGATCGATGTTTGGAGTGGGGATCTTGGACCCGTGATAACCGACGTCCGCCCATCCCAGGTCGTCAGCGACGATGACGAGGAAGTTCGGTTGCTTGGCGGCAAACAACGAGCTGCCGCAAAGGAGGAATGCAAGGAGGCACCGGAACATGCCCGGATCATTCACGATCCGACCGCGGAATCAACCCGTCTTCGTGGCGGAGTTGATGCTCATGGCGCCGAAACAGAAATTGGTGATGGATGTCTTTTCCATGCCGAGCGTCTTGAGTTTTTCGTCGACGCCGCGCTGGGCGGGGTAGTGCTTGAGGGATTCGAGGATGTAGGCGTACGCGGCGGAATCGCCGGCGAAGAGGAAGCCAAGCGTGGGAACGGCAAGTTTGAGGAAGCCGTAGTAAAGCGCGCGGATGAGGGAGTTGTCCGGTTTGCCGAACTCAAGAACGAGGATTTGGCCGCCGGGTTTGAGGACTCGTTTCATCTCGGTCAGGGCGGCGTCGCAATCGGCGAGATTGCGCAGCCCGTAGCCGATGGTCAGCACGTCGAATTCCTCGTCCGGCAATCCGGTCTTCATCGCGTCGCCTTGAATGAACTTCACCTTCGACTTTGATTCATCCTGCCGTTCGCGGGCAACGCGAAGCATTTCTTCGCTGAAGTCGAGCGCGGTGACATCGCATCCCTTCTTGGCGAACAGGAAGGCGATGTCGCCCGTACCGCAGCAGAGATCAAGCACGCGGTCGCCGGGCTTCGGTCGGCTCAGTTTCCACAGCCAGCGTTTCCAGAGTCGGTGCAGACCGAAGCTCTGGAAGTCGTTGATGAAGTCGTAACGACGGGCGATGCGGTTGAACAACTCGTTCACCTTCGAAGCGCGATCGGCTCCCGGTTGATAATACTCGTTGCTCATTTCTTTTCGGTCTCCAACTCGGGCCGTTCAGTGCGGGCTACGAGGAAGGCCTTGAGCTGATGACCGGCCTGGCCGCCGAAGCCGGACACGGCTTGGATCTCCTCCAAGGTCGCGACGCGCAGACGATGAACCGAGCCGAACTTTTTCAGCAGCGCGGCTTTGCGGGCCTTGCCGATGCCCGGGAATTCGTCGAGCAGGCTTTCGCTGATACGCTTCAGCCGGAGTTGGGCGTTGTAACTGTTGGCCACCCGGTGGGATTCATCGCGCACGCGTTGCAGAAGTTTCACCGCCGGATGATCGAGGCCGAGGCGAATCGGTTCCTTCTCGCCAGGGCAATAAATCTCTTCGTACTCCTTCGCCAGCCCGATGACGTTGAGATCCTGCAGGCCGAGTTTGGCGAGTTGTTCCACCGCCATCCCGAGTTGGCCCTTGCCGCCGTCGATCACGATGAGGTCGGGGAAATTGCCGAACCGAAAGTCAACGAACTCACTGGCGCGAACGTTCTTCTTCTTCGCGGCCTTGCCGACTTCGTCAATCAGGGTCTGAAGTTCTTCCTGGATCGGTTTATCTACTTCATCGGCATCGGGCTGGTTGGTTTCGGCTTCGCGGCGTTTCTTCTTCGCCTCGCGGAGCAGGCGCGAATAGCGGCGTTGCACAGCCTCGGCCATGCAGGCAAAATCGTCCTGGCCTTCCACGTCCTTGATCTTCAGACGCCGGTAGTTGGAGCGATCGGGTTTGCCATTCTTGAAACGCACGACGGACGCAACCTTGAACGTGCCGCTGATGTTGGAGATGTCAAAGCCCTCGATGCGTTCGGGTGGCGGTTCGAGACCGAGCACTTCGGCGAGCGACTCAAGTTCCTTCGTTGGATTCAGCGCGACCGGCAACTTGTAAGGCAGTCGTTCGAACTTCTCGGTCTTCTTGGTGGTGCGCTTGAGATCCGCGATCAGGTCGCGCAATTCGGCGGCTTTTTCAAAGTCGAGGCGCTCGGATGCCCGCTGCATGGCCTGTTCCAATTCGCTGACCATCTCGCCGCATTGGCCATCGAGGAAGTCGCACGCGGCGGTGACCTGCATGCGATATTGCTCGAGCGTGACGTTGCCGATGCACGGCGCGGTGCAGACCTTCAGGTGTGCGTAGAGGCAATGCTTGTAATCGGCGGAGGTGGGGTTCAGCGGGCGACAACCGCGGAGATTGAACTTTTGGCGCACGAGATTGAGCGTGCGCCGCAAGGCACCCGAACTGGGAAAGGGTCCGAAGTAACGAGCGCCGTCATCCGTGCGCAGGCGCGTCAGGGTGAAGCGGGGAATGGGGTCGTTGAGATTGACCTTCAAGGACAGGAAGCGTTTGTCGTCGCGGAAGCTGACGTTGTAGCGCGGATGAAACTCCTTGATCAGCTTGCCCTCCAGCAGCAGCGCCTCGGGTTCGCTCTTCACCACATGCACATCGAAATCGTGAATGGCTTCGACGAGCGCGTTGAACTTCAGATCCCAACCCATCCGACGCGAGGGATGGAAATACTGGGAGACGCGCTTCTTCAAGTCGCGGGCCTTGCCGACGTAGATTACGGTGCCAAAGCGGTCCTTGTGCAGGTACACACCCGGCTTGTGCGAACATTCGCCCAGCTTCTTCCGTATGCGGTCCGTGATCGGCACGCGGGAACTCTAGGCGCGGATCGCCGGAATGGGAATAGCGGTGGGCCTGAAGAAAGATGTGAACTTCTCAGCTTCCGCTATCGCGAGCTCATCACTCCGTGGTGATTCCCGCCGAGCGGAAATCGTGGAAAAATCACGCTGCCTAGCGGGCGAGGAACTTCACACACACCGGCGTGGGCACTTCGAGTTCGTGGCCTGTGGGCGTGATTCTGCCGGTGTTCGGATCGATGCGAAAGACGGCAACGTTGTCGCTGTTCTGTCCGGCCGCGAGCAGATACTGGCCGGTGGGATCGATACCGAAATTGCGCGGAGTAGTGCCGCCGGAGGGCTGCACCTGTACCTGCGTGAGACGACCAGAACTCTGGTTGATCGTGAAGACGGCGATGCTGTCGTGCCCGCGATTGGATCCGTAGAGGAATCTGCCGCTCGGATGCACCTGCACTTCGGCGGTGGAAAACCCTTTTTGTTGGGGGACGTCGAGGGTGGAGACGGTTTGCAGTTCAGTGAGGGTGCCGGCCTCGGCGTCGTAGTTGAAGGCCGTTACCGTGCAGTTTAACTCGTTGATCACGTAGGCGAACTTGCCGGAGCCGTGAAACGCGAAGTGTCGCGGTCCGGCACCGGGAACGACGCTCGCGGACGGAGGATTGTTCGCCACCAAAGTGCCGGCCCCAGCGTCGAAGCGATAGACCAGCAACTTGTCCAAGCCGAGGTCGGCCGCGACGGCGAACTTGTTTCCCGGATCCACATTGATCGAGTGACCGTGCGGGCCTTTCTGGCGGCGTGGATTCACACTTGAGCCTTGGTGTTGCACGAAGGTGCTGGCTGGTTTCAGGCTGCCATCGTCGGCAATTGGCAGCGCAGCCACGCTGCCGCCGCCGTAATTGGCGAGCAACACGTTCTGGCCGGACGAATCGACGACCAGGTGACAGGGCCCGCCGCCCTTGGAGGATTGCTGGTTGATCAGCTCGAGGGCTCCGGAGTCGGTGTTGATGCGGAAGGCGCTGACCGCTCCGGCTTTCTCGCCGTTGTAATCGGCGATCTCATTCACCGCGTAGAGCTTGTCGCCAGCGGGATGAATCGCGAGGAAGGAAGGGTTCACGGATTCGGCCGCGAGCGCATTGGTGGACAATGCCGAAAGAGCGCCGGTCTTCAGGTCCAAGCGGGCGACGTAAATGCCCTTGCTCTCGCGCTTGGTGTAGGTGCCGAAATAAACCCACATGACACCCCTGGCATTCGATGCGGCAGCACTGGTCTTGGACGCCGGCATTTGAATGGTGTCGCAACCCGTGAGCGCCACGCAGATTGCGAGGGCGGCGGTGAGCTTGGAAACAAACTTCATGCCCCTCCCAATACCAAGCCTGTTCGGTTATTCAAGCCCGCTCAGCCCGGGAAGCGCGCGCGGATGACGACGTTCCAACTCAGCAGACCCAGCACGGGCACGAGGCAGCAATCGATTCCGCGATCCAGCCAGGTGGCGATCCGGGAGAGCGGCGCGGTCAGAAATTGCGGCGGCAAGATCACCTGCGCGAACGGCGGTGTGAAGAAACCCTGGTTCACCAGTTCGATGTCCCGCATCTCGTTGCGGGTGAGCAGGTCGCGCAATTCCGCCCGGGAGAAGAACTGCTGATCCGCCGAGTAGGCCTTGTCGATCTTGGTGCGAATGAAACGCATGATGCCGATGAAAGGGTTGCCGCGGAAGGGCTCGATCGCGATGAAGCGCGCCGACCGCGAGCACGACGTCAGCCGGACCACCCAGGTCGATCTTCTCCTTGGCGTTGCCGCAGACAAAGCGGGCGTCGGGGTTGTCACGGTTGAACCACTCCGCGATGTCGATCATCTCCTGCGAGTGATCGACGCCGACGTAGTGATCGTAGCGTCCCCGCAGGTATTCGGCCGAGGCACCGATGCCACAGGCGATCTCCACAACGCGTCCGATCTTGCCTTTTTGGAACAGATCCCGACCCACCGTGGCGTGCAACTAGTACTCCCGCGAAATGCGGCTGGAAGGCGTCGAATCCTTGCGGGCGTATTGCCGGGCGACGCGGTCGAAGAGCGCCCGATCATCGGATTCCACCTCCGCACCGATCTTGCCTGCGAGGTCGTCGCTCATGCGCCGGGATCGGAAACGCTTCCGCCCGGCGTCACAAGACTATAACTTGGCGCGGACACGATCGATCTCGAAGACCGAATATGAGCAGCGAAAACAAATCCCGCAGCGGACCCAAGTTCAGCGTACTCGTTCCCTGCTACAACGAGATCGAAGCCCTGCCTGAGGCGGTCGAGACGCTCATCGAAAAAGTCGGCAAACGAGGGCGCTGGGAGTTGATCGTGATCGACGACGGTTCCACGGACGGAACGGGCGAGCAGCTGCAAAAGCTCGAAAAGAAAATCGCCAAGCTGCAGGTGATCAAGCACGAGTTTAATCGCGGCTACGGCGCGGCCCTGAAGACCGGTATCCACGCGTCCCGCAGCAACATCATCGTCATCACCGACGCCGACGGCACCTATCCCAACGAACGCATCCCGGACCTGGTTGGCTTGGCCGACAAATATGACATGGTCGTCGGCGCGCGCACTTCGGACAATGTCACCTACTCGAAGATTCGCGCGATTCCGAAGGTGTTCCTGCGGGCCTATGCCTCCTGGATCGCGGGCGAGGATATCCCGGACATCAATTCCGGCCTGCGGGCCTTCAAGAAGGACGTGATCCTGCGCTTCCTGCCGATGCTCTCAAACAAGTTCAGTTTCACCACCACGAGCACGCTGGCCTTTCTGACCAACGACTATCGAGTGACGTACGAGCCGATCGATTACTTCGAGCGGACTGGACAGTCGAAGATCCAACCGATCCGGGACACCTTGCGATTTGTGACGCTGATCATGCGCATGGGCATGTACTTCGCCCCACTGCGTGTGCTCACGCCCTTCATCGGTGCCCTGAGTTTTTGTTTCCTGGTGTCGCTGTGCTTCGACGTGTTCGTGATCGAGAACATTACGGACAAGACGATCATGCTGCTGCTCTTCAGCATGAACACCGGCTTCTTCGCGCTCTTGGCGGACATGATCGAAAAACGCAATGCCCGCGGCTGACGAATCTGATCAAGCAGACGGCATCTGGAATCGGACCCGTGAAATGCGTCGCTGGTTCGCGGTCAGCATCCTCACCTTTTCCTTCACCTTCGGGTCCACAGTCTTCTTCCGCGAGGTATTGGGACTGGCGGCCGAATTGAGCTTCTTCATCACCCTCACCTTGACCATCGTCGGCGGTTTCCTGTTGTGTCGCAGCTACGTTTATCGCGCTCAGGATGGATCGATCGTCGCGCAGTTCCTCAAGTATCTGTCCTCGGTATCCGTGTTTCGAATCCTGGACTTCATCCTCTTCGTCCTGCTCGTGCGGGTAGCTCAGCTTTGGTATCCGCTGGCCATGGCGATCATCCTGCCAAGCACAGCCATTCTCAAATTCATCACCATGAAAAAACTGGTGTTCGCCGACGAACCGGCGCAGCCGAGGGCAAAGGGTGCCAACGGACACTGAGCGCCAATTGTTTTGCAACCCGGGAACCGCCCCTGAATACTCCTGCAAACATGAACGACGCGTGGATTTCTCTTCTTCTGATCGCGGTCATGGGAGCTTCCGCGTGGGGAATCGGCGTGCTGCTATTGCGCCGCTTGGGAGTCGAAACTCCGGCGCGAATCGGGTTTCCCATCGTGATTGGAGTCGCGCTCTGGTGTTTTCTAGGCGGGTTTCTGAACCTTTTCCATCTGGCCCTCCCGATAACCCAAGGGCTCTTGTTGTTGTTGGGTTTGGTCGCGGCGGTATTTGAATGCGCACGGCTTGTTCGCCAGCCCGCAGCCAGTCCGAAATCGGAAAAGGAACGTCGGGCGAGCATGTTGCTGGTGGCGGGATACTTCGTGCTGCTCTTGTTGTTGTCCGTGTTTCAAATGCCATCCTTGATCGTGAACATTGGGGACGATTTCGTGATGTATCTGGTGCGCGTCGTTCGCATGGGAGCCACGGGCAGCGTGTCCACGGATCTCTTTGATGGCATCGGACAGGACTCACTGGGAGCACAAACCTTTTTGCAGGGCTTTATCGCGATGGCCTTGCCGCTGCCCTATGTCAGCGGCCTGGAACACGTGTTCAGTCTCATGCTCAGCTTCTTGTTGGTGCGTGAATTTGGAGTGGTCTTGCAAGTTGACCGAACTTGGACAATTGCGGCTTCGTGCCTGCTGTTGCTGATCCACCCGCAGGCGGTAAACGTGACCTCGGTTTATTCCACCACGGCCATGGCCCTGGGGCTTGCCTTGGCACTCACGGCGACTACTGAGGGAAAACGGAGTCAGGTGATTCTCCCCGGAATCCTCCTAGGTGCCTTGGTGACATTGAAAACGATCGGCGGGTTTCAGGCGGCGTTCTTTGGGTTGATCCTCGCCGGCCTGAGATTTCGACGAGCCCAGGTGTCGGGTTGGCTCCGGGAACACCTGGGCATCGCCGGCGTGTCAGTGGCGGTCGTCCTGCCCTGGATGATCGCCGCGCGCGATCGCTATCGGATCATGTTCGAGCCCGTGGATCAGGTCGCGGTTTATCGCCCGCCGTCGGGCGTGCCCGAGACGTCGAGCTTCTTCGACTTCATCGGGGTGGATGGACTGTTGTATGGGGGGAGCCTTTTGAGCTTCGACCTAGCAGTGCTACTTTTACTCTTGTTCACACTGCTGTGGACGCTCGGTATCCGACGCACAGAATCTGCCTTGCTGCTTCCCATTGCTGCCACGGTCATGGCCACCGTGGCCACGTTCACATTAAACAACAGTCTCTTTAACGCGCACACCGCCATACGATATTCCGTGCCTCTGATACTGGCCGCAGCACCCTTGGCCGTACTCGGAGCCGGCGTCTGGCTCGCGCGGCGTCAACGGTCGGCAGCGTGGAGCGTGACCGGATTGGCCGCCCTCGTGGGTATC
>JBMYQZ010000087.1:0-12191 GCA_049601855.1 Limisphaerales bacterium
TCTTGCCGGGAGCACTTGGAGATGATTCGAACGGAAGGGGAACGATTTCTTGCGCCCGGCAAGATGCCGGAAGGACGGGTCGTGGTTGCAATCCGCGGCCTTTGAGGGAGGATTTCCAGCGCCATGTCACAGGACTGCGAGATCACCCAATTTCATCGACCGGATCACCACGATCAGGTCGTGCAACTTTGGAAGGACGTCTTCGGATACGAATCCATGCGGAACGATCCACCACTGGCGATCGCCAAGAAGGAGAAGATGGCCGATGGACTATTCTGGGTCGCGGTTGCAGGCGAAAAGGTCGTCGGTTCCGTGATGGCCGGATACGATGGTCATCGCGGTTGGATCTACTCGATGGCCGTCGACCATTCGCAGCGCCGCTCCGGGGTGGGCGAGAAGTTGATCACCCACGCGGAAAACGCGCTGCGCGATCGCGGTTGCATGAAGGTGAACCTCCAGGTCATGCCCGGGAACGACGGCGCGGTCAGCTTCTACGAGTCCTGCGGCTACGAATTCGAGGAGCGAATCAGCATGGGTAAAGAGTTCCCGGAGAACATTTCCTACGAGGAGCCTGTGTCCGACGACGAGTTCATCAAACAGTTTGAGGATCGCACTTTGCCGTTTCAGAAATGGACGCATCGCGCCCACGTGAAGGTTGCTTACCTCTATCTGCGCGATCATCCATTCGACGACGCCCTCCACAAGATTCGCAAGAACATCAAGACCTACAACGCCGCCAACAACGTCCCGGAAGAACAGTTCTCCGGCTACAATGAGACGACCACACATACGTTTCTCCGTCTGGTACAGGCGACCATCAACGCCTATGAAGGCATCTTCCCATCTGACAATGCCGACGCCTTTTGCGACACCCATCTGCAACTACGCACCACGCACCTCATGCGCCTGTTCTTCACTCCGGAGCAACGCCAGCATCCCGATGCCAAGGAGCAATTCGTCGAACCCGATCTCTGCCAACTCCCATGACCGTCGACAAATACCGCGAACTTGCCCTCGCCCTGCCCGAAGCCGTCGAGCAGGAACACATGGATCACCCGGATTTCCGCGTCGGCGGCAAGATCTTCACCACGCTTTGGCCCAACCTTTTGAAGGGCGTCGTCATGCTCCATCCGGAGCAACAGGCCGAATTTGTCGATACCCAGCCCAAGATCTTCTCCCCGGTCAGAGGCGGCTGGGGAAAACAGGGCGCAACTGAGATCCATCTGCCCGCCGCAACCATCAAGATCACCCGCGAAGCCCTGACCTGTGCCTGGCGAAAACGCGCTCCGAAAGGCCTGCTGGATTCGCTGTGAGTCAAAAGGACTTTCCCACCTCGATCGAAATACCTATTTTCCCGCCACATGATTTTGGACGTCGTCAAATACGGGCATCCGGTCCTTCGCAAAAATGGCACTGAGGTGACGGACTTTGGTCCGGAAACCGCAGAGTTGATCGAGAACATGCTCGAGACCATGAATGACTACCATGGCATCGGCCTCGCCGCGCAGCAGATCGCCCAGGCCATTCGACTCGCCGTGGTGGATATCAGCGCGGTGGAAGACCGACCGTCCTTCCTGGAAATCGATGGCAAGGAAGCCGACCCGAATTCCATCATGCCACTCATTCTCATCAATCCGGAGCTGACACCCGAAGGCGACCCGGAAGCCGTGAGTGAAGGATGCCTGAGTTTTCCCGATATCTACGGCGAGGTCACGCGGACCGGATTCGTCCACGTGTTGTGCAAGAACGGCAAGGGCGAAGAAATGAAGTTCAAGGCCGGAGGTCTATTGGCCCGGGTCATCCAACACGAGACCGATCACCTCAAGGGCATCCTGTTCATCGACCGGATGGACCGCGAATCAAAGGACGACATCAAGTCCCGCATCGACGCCATGGCCGAGGAGACCCGGGCGGGTTTGGCTGCTGAGGGTTAAAGCCCCGAAACGGACTCGCAAGCTCGTCCCTCCATTTCAGCTGCGAGCACGCTTCGGTATCCGTTGGAGGGGCGAGCTTGCGAGTCCGCACTTGCGCTAAGTTCTACTCGATCCCGATCTTCTTCAGGAACGGCTTGATGCTGCGTTCCCGTCCGAGGAAGAGGCGAATCGATTCCTCGACATCGCGCGAACCTCCGGGGGCGTAGATCTCATCCCGCAATTTGCGACCGGCCTTCTGGTCATAGAAACCATCTGGTGCATGGTCGAAGACCGTCTCCATGTCGGCCGCGATCGCATCGGCCCAGGCGTAGCCGTAATAGCCCGCGTCGTAACCCATCAGGTGCCCGAAGTAGGTTGCGAAGGTCGTGCCTTCGGGCACAGGCAGAAAAACATCGCTGAGGATCTCGTTCGACAGTTCGATGGCGTTGACTCCGTTCTTTGCGTTGATCTCGGAGTGGAGAGCGAGATCGAGCAGACCGAAAGACAATTGCCGACGATAGGTAGTTCCCACGATGCCGAGCTTGGCTTCTTCCATCTTGTCCAAGATCGACTGCGGAATCTTCTTGGACGGATCGCGGTAATCCTCGGCGAAACCATCCAGGACCTTCTTGTCCCAGATCCAGGCTTCGAGCATTTGAGACGGAGCTTCCACGAAGTCACGCGGGACACTCGTGCCGGAGTAGCGAGCAAAATCGGCGCGGGTCAAAACGGAATGAAGCGCGTGGCCAAACTCATGGAACAGCGTTTCTACTTCGCCGTGTGAGAGCAACGAGGGCTTGTCGTCATCCGGCGTGGGGAAGTTGCAAATGAGGGCGACGGTTGGGCGTTGGTAGGCCCCACTGGACAGGCGTTTGCCACCGATGATGCCAAACTGCGCGAAGTGGTTGTACTTGCCGTCACGGGGAAACATGTCGAGGTAGACCATTCCCAGCGGCTCACCTGTCTTCGAGTCGGAGATCAGGTGGAGCGTGAGATCATCGACCCATTTGTAACCCGGATCGATCGTCTGGATCTTCAGACCGAAGCAGTGTTCGTAGACATCGAACATGCCATGCAAAACCTTCTCGTAAGCGAAGAAGACGCGCAGCTGTTCGGAATCGACGGTGTATTTCTCCTTCTTCAACTGGTTGGCGTAGTAACGCCAGTCCCACAGCTCGATCTTCGCGTTGGCATCGCCGGTATCGCGGACCTTCATCTTGCGAAACTCCTCGAGTTCGGCGTCGAACTTGGGTTGCAGACCATCCTTGAGTTCACGGACGAACTTCTTCGCCGTCTCACCGGTCTTGGCCATCTTCGGCTCGGTCTTGAAGTCGGCCCAGGTTTCGTAGCCGAGCTTGTGTGCGATGTCGTCGCGCAGGAGCATGATCTGCTGGAGGAGGTCGGCGTTCGTGTCCTTGGCGAGTGAGTAACGGGCAAGCTTGAGTTTCTTGCGCGCGGCCTCGTTCTTGGCGTTCTGCATCACGACGAGGAAATGAAAGGTCACATTCGCCTGGACAGTGTATTCATCGTCACCGGTCTTTACGCCGTCCTGATCGAGGAAACTCTGGGGCACGCCTTCCAACTCGGCCTTCGTGAATTTGACGTCCTCCTTCTCCTTCGTGACGTTGGTGCGGAAATCGGTGGTCAGTCCACTAAGCTTCTTGCGCAAGGCCTCTACCTCGTCCCGTTCCGCCTTCGGCAGGTGCAAACCAGCGCGACGGTAGTCGCGAATCGTGTCTTCAAAGAGCTTCTTCTGCTCGCCGCTGAGTTGCGGCTTGGTATCCGCGTAAGCCTTGACAGCGCGATACACATCCTCGCGGTAATCCAAGCCCACGGACCATTCATTGAATTTCTTGATCGCCTCAGTTCCGGCATCGCGCATCGTTTCATCTTTGTGAGTCTCCTTCATGAGGTAGACCCGGCTCGCCGCCAAGTCGGCGTCGTGAGAAACGTCGTCCAAGGCGCGGATCGTGTTGTCGAAGTTCACTTCATCCGGCTTCAGTGCACCGACCTTGTCGAGCGCGGCGTTCGCCTCCGCGATCGCTTGATCGATGGTGGCGTTGACCTCGTCGGTCGTGGTCTCGAAGGTTGGAATCGTGAGAATCGTTCCAAACTTCGCCGCGCGCTCTTGCGCTTCAGCGAAGCTGGACACGGGAGTCGTGAATTTTTCGGTGGTCATACAAGCAGTGAGCGCGCACAGCGCCGCCGGGAGTAAAATCAATCGGAACCGCATGCGCGGGATATTGGAAAGGCAACCAACTATGGGCAAGCCTGGTCTAACCTTTGATCCGCTTCCGCAGGTCGTCGATTTCCCGGTGCCAAGCCTCGTTCGGACCATCTTCATCCCAGAGTTCTTGGAGTTCGGAATTGGATCCCAGAATCCTCGCGATGGCTGAGTCCGCCAGGGCTTTCAACTTTTCAGGCACCTTCATGGGATTGTTCTCGATTCAATCATCGAGATCTTCACTGTAGGCGTTACGGATCCCCCATTTTCCCTGCAATCGTGCGATCACTTCGCAAGCAGCCAGACAATCGCAGGCCTCCGAACTGTCCAAATAATCCGTTTCTGACAAGGCGGCCGTGATCGCTTCACTCACGATCTCCAATCCGGGCTTCTCGAGAAAATCCCCCTTCCAGTCGCACGCCGTATCGTTCCCGAGCGTATCTTCTGACCAAGCTCCCATAATAGTTCGTCAATTGGCGTCTACTTTGAGCATAACACCCCTTGAAACCTCGACTACGGATTCAACAATGCGACCGGATCGTTGATCTCCTTCATACGGGCAACGATCTTGCCATTGAGTTCCTTGATGGCTTCGCGGACGTCGACTCGGGCGGAGTTGATAATATTGTTGGCTTCGGCGGGGTCTTTTCGGAGGTCGTAGAATTCATTGCGACCGGGATTGAGGAAATCGCGGACCAGTTTCCAGCGCTTGGTCCGCCACATGCGCATGTGGGTGCGGGACTGGTGATGGGTTGAGTATTCGCCGTAAAAGTCGTCGCTCCAGTCGACCTTTTCGCCGGTCATGAGCGGCAGCGCGTTGCGACCGCGAATCGTGGCGCCGTGGGGCACCTTGACGTCGGCCATGGCGAGGATCGTCGGGAACCAGTCGATATTAGCGACGGGCTTGGAGACGATGGTGCCGGGCTTGATCTTGCCGGGCCAGCGAACGCCAGTAGGAACGAGGATGGAGTTGTCGTACATGTTGGGGCGTTGATTGCGCGGGATGTTGGCGGTGGCAACGGTTGGCTTGGTGAGCACCCAATGGCCGTTGCCTTTGTGCCAGATGCCGTTGTGGCCCATGCTGTATCCGTGGTCACTGGAGAAGATCACAGCCGTGTTCTCGGTGAGCTTGAGTTCGTCGAGAAGATCCATAATGCGACCAAGATTGCGGTCCACGCCTTTGACGCTGCCGAGGTATTCACGGGTCATGCGTTTGACGCGCTTCACGTCCAGATCCGGGTAATCGGGATTGGGGATTTGTGGGTCGAGATCCTCGAAAGGTTTGGAGTCGCTCTCCGGTTGCGGCAACCAACGCGTGTGAGGCGCGCGGTAGTGGACGGCGAGCATGAAGGTTTCTTTCTGGTTCTTGCGGATGAACTTCAACGCTCCGTCGGTGATGATGTCGTAGGTGAAGCCTTCGACCTTCTTCGGCTTCTGGCCGACCTCTTCCAAGACAGGATTGATCGGCGTGGTGCCACCGGTGCGGAAGCCCATGAAATAGTCAAAGCCGAACTCGGTGGGAAACTGATGATCCCGCACGCCAAGGTGCCACTTGCCCACCAGACCGGTCTGATAGCCCGCACGCTGCAACAGTTTGGGCCAGGTCGGCAGGCGACGATCGAGTCCCAGGTCGTCCTCCTGACCGGGGCGAATCCAGTCGGTGATTCCCAGTTCGCTTCCGTATCGACCCGTCATCAAAGCCGCGCGCGACGGACTACACACAGGGGTGACCGTGTAGGCCTTCTGCAACCACGCCCCGCCCTTGAATAGCTTGTCCATGTTGGGCGTGTTGGCATGCGGATGACCGGATAGTCCCAACGCCCAAGGCGCCTGGTCGTCGGTGAAAACAAAAAGGATGTTGGGGCGCGCGTGGACGGAATGCGCCAAGGCACAAAGGAAAGCGATGGCAAGGAGTCGTTGCATCCGCGCATTTCCTCAGATTGGCGGATGAACGCAAGCGGATTTAAGCCCGTAGAAGACTCGGACCATCAAGGCGAATTTGTTCCTGGCGCGCAGGCTCAATGCTTCGGCGCGTGGTGCAATGGGTGCAGTTCGTCGACGCCTGCGCCATTGCCGGTCTCGGAAACGCCTCCATCCTCGACATCGACCATCCATTGCAAGTGGCTGAAGAAACGCCAGGCAACCACAACGAGAGCGAAAAACAGTGCAATAGCGCGTCCGATGGCGGCTTTCTGCTTTTCGAAGCGAAATATGAGCGATATGCTCCACGCCCAGTCAATGGGCTTCTACTACCAATTGGTCTATTTCGTGTCTGCCGCGCTCGCGCTGATCACGGTGGCGCTGCTCGTGGTCTTGCTGATGCGTCAGGCGATTGTGCTGCGCAAACTTGCCCGCGAAGACAAGCGCTGCAAGGAGCTGCTCGGACTGGCAATGGAGTATCTCGAGGAACCGGAGTTCATTCCCGCTTTCAAGGCCCAGCTGAAGAAAGGCGACATGAAGTTGATCGTCCGTGTCTTCGGCGATCTGTTGCCGAAACTCAAGGGTGACTACGTCGAAAGCGTGGTCGAACTGATGCGTGAATTGGGCATCTGCGAAACCAGCCTGCGTCTGATCACTTCCCGGAAGTGGTGGCGACGCGCCGAAGCAGCCGCGATCCTTGGCTACTTTCGTGAGCCCACGGTGGTCAGTGCCTTGGAAGACGCGTTGGATGACAGCAACGTCCATGTGCGCTTGGAAGCGGCCCGATCCTTGGCCCGTCAGAAGGCGATCAGTTCGGTGGCGGGTTTGGTGGCCCGATTGTCCGTCGTCGACCCCACGCAATCGCTGGCTGTTCGTGAGATCTTCCGCTCCTTGGGCAAACCCGCCGTATCAGGTTTGATCGCCGTTCTGGAAAGCGATGTCCCCGACAGCACCAAGTTGGTCGCTGCGGATGCCTTGGGCCACATCGGCGATGCCCGCGCGGTGAAGTCGCTGCTGAAAGTTTATGACGCCGGTGAGAGCGCCTCGGATCCTTCTCAGGTGAATCGCAATCGCGGATTTACCGACCGACCGCAGTCCACCCATCGCAACGTGGCGCTACAGCTCACCGTCATGCATTCGTTGGAGAATCTGTATGACAAGGCGTCCGTCAAGGCGCTCACCGACGCGCTCGACGTCCGCCTTGAGCGCCAGCTTTTCCGCCAGCTCATCGAGGCCCCGCCGGAAGTTCTTCTCTGCTGATCGTGCGTTGCCCCTGAGCAGAACGTGGAATCTCAGGTCACCGAAGAACCGCTCGTCGCCATCGCTGCGAAGCACACCGCCTTCGCCCACAGCGTGGTCGCCAGCCAAGACCAACCCCAGCAGTGTCCTCGCCGGTATCAGCGCGCGAACACCATCCAGAGCAGTACGACAGATTCCCTCGAGCTTGGCCTCCAATGCGTCGCTGCCATCAACGGTGTAGCGCAAGCAGTCCGTCATGTTCAGAACGCAGCAAGCAGACTCACACTCGCGTTCACGAAACGTTAGTCGCGGAAGGGCATGCCGTTGTCATCGGTCACCACAAGACGCATGTTGTGCGCGCCATCTTCGCGGGCGAACTCGTAAAAGACGTACCACTTGTCATCGAGCTTCTGTGCGTCGATGTAACGAATTGAGGTGGAGGCAAAGGGACTGACGAATTCCGGTCCATCGGGATTGAGCGAGGTCCAGGATTTGAGATCATCGCTGACTGCAAGCGCCGTCTTCTCTTCGTAGTTCTCCAGGTGACTCGCACTGCCATCCCAGAAGGCATAGTACTTGCCACCATGTTCGGCAACCGAGTTGATGCGACGGCAATACTTGTCCCAACCTTCATCGCCCGGTGCGAAGATCGTTCCCTGGTATTCCCAATTGTCGAGATCCGTGGACGTGGCCAACGCGGTGGCGGACTTGCATTCGCCGGTATTGAAGATATCGAGCGTCTCGTGGGAACCATCCCCCGTCTGTTCGGTCGGCAACGCAATGCTGAGGAACATGCAATAGGTGCCGTCCTTCTCCATCACCCAAGGATCCTTGATGCCTTCGAGTCCGAGCGGTGCGGCTTTGAAGATCACCGTTTGATTGGCCGGATCGAGTTCCGTCACTTTACCCGCCTTGATGACGTTCGTGCACCAACGACCATCCTCTTCGTTCACGTAACTGGAGAAATAGCGATACTGCCCGTCCTTACCCTTGTGCAGGGCGCTCCGTTCGATGGAGGCGGTGTTGTATTGGTCCTTCGTGATCGTCAGGACGTCTTCCCAATTCTCCAGATCGGTCGAGCGGCAAACCCGCACTTCACCACCACGATCCGGCTGCACACCGCGGGGACGGCGAATGCGATAGGTCAAATACCAGGCGGATTCATCCGCGTCATAGAATGCTCCGGGGCAGCCAACCCAGTAGCCTTTTTCGTCACCAACCGGCTCACGGATGATTTGTCCCGCCGCAAGCGCTTCATTCGTAATCTTCTCAATCATGCGGCGAGGGGTGTAGCCGATTCGTTCGGAATGGGAAAGACGACATTTCCACATTTGTGGAGGTTGGAGTCGTCGCCATCGCAGGTGTGACATCACTCCCCAACCCAGTCCTTCAGTCGCGCCCCCGCGGACAAGACCGTGGTCGGCGAGGACGCCGCCAACCTTGCCCGACCCAAACACGGTCGGGAGATTGACATCGTCCATACGGCCGTCAAACAAGCCAGCCGGGGGGCTGATCAGCAATTACCGGCCACCAAATCACAAGGAGCGGAGTGTCCGAGGGCCCGACTCGGCCTATCCTGAGGCATGAAATCGAGCACGGACGATAGTTCCAGCCGTCTCCATCCGTTGCTGCGAGGATTACCTGAGGATCTGATCGGGGCGCTCAACGATTGCTCCTCACAATCGCATTTCGCACCGGGCAAGGTCATCTGTGAGGCCGGCAAATCGGCCAGCAAGATCATGTTGCTACAGCAGGGTCAGGTGTCGCTCGAAGTGACCTTGGGCGAAGGGGGGACCACCCAGGTTGGGATCCTCGGGCCGGGTGATTTTCTCGGTTGCGCTTGGTTTGGCCAGAAGCACAACTGGCCCCTGACGGCGCGTGCCTTGGGCGAGGTGACGGCGCAAAGCATCTACGCCGCGCGCCTGCAGGAATTGTTCGAAAGCTCACCGGAGGCGGGAAAAGATTTCGCGTTGCGGCTGGCCCGCGGCATGGATGAACAACTGGCCGGAGCGCGCAACCAGATCGCGCGCGTTTCGCGCCTGGCCCTTGAGTCACAGGTGATGGCACTGGAAGCCTTCGCCGGCGAGGATACCAGGTAAAACGCGCGGCAGCCTAACGAAAGGCCCGAGACATGGAACTGCTGCCGCTATACCAACTCGCCATCGCTGTGGGGCTTGGGCTGCTCGTGGGATTGCAACGGGAATGGGCGGACAGCCAGGTGGCGGGGATCCGGACTTTTCCCATTATCGCCCTTCTGGGGTGCATGTCAGGGCTCGTGGCGGAGCAATTTGGCGGTTGGGTGGTCGCGGGCGGATTGATCGCGCTCGGGGTGATCGTGTTGGCGGCGAAATCGTTGGTCAGCGAAAACCATGCAGCCGAAACCACCACGCAGGTGGCCTGTCTGTTGGTGTACGTGGCGAATTCGGGATTGGCCGTGGGATTTGTGACGGAGGCGGTGGTGGTGTGCGGGGCCTTGGCGGCCCTGTTGCATTGGAAATCGAAATTGCACGACTTCGCCCATCGCATCGGTCGGGAGGAACTTCACGCCGTGGTGCAGATGTCGTTGATCGCGTTGGTGATCCTTCCCATCCTGCCGAACCAGACTTTTGGTCCCTACGCGGTGATCAACCCCTTCGAAATCTGGCTGATGGTGGTGTTGATTGTGGGCATCAGCCTGGCTGCCTACGTCATCTCAAGATTGGTGAGCGCGAAGAAGGGAACGTTGTTGGCAGGCATCTTGGGCGGCTTGATTTCCAGCACGGCAACGACTGTGAGTTGCGCGCGGCGCAGTCGGGATTCACAAATCGCAGTGCGGGTCTCGGCGGCGATCATCCTGGTCTCGATGCCGGTGGTGTTCGCCCGGGTGCTTTTTGAGGTGGCGGTGGTGGCGCCCGAGATTTTGGAGACAACTCTTCCGCCCCTGGCGATCGTGATGTTGGTGATGGTGGTCATGGCATGGTTCAGCTTTCGGGGCTGCACGAGCTAGACCACCAACGGAGACAAACACCCGCCTTCCGACCTGAAGACGGCGATCGGGTTTGGCCTGCTGTACATGTTGGTACTGATCGCGGCAGCGGCGGCACGGGATCATTTCGGGAGCAGCGGGCTATACGTGGTCGCCTTCATATCCGGGATGACGGACATGGACGCGATCACGCTTTCCTCGGCGCAGTTGGTGAAGTCGGGACAACTGCCGGAGGTGGACTGCTGGCGGGTGATCCTGGTCGGGGCGTTGGCGAACCTGGCGTTCAAATACGGCGTGGTGGCGTTGTTGGGCAATCGGGAATTGCGGCGCCGGACAGTCTGGGGCTTCGGCGTATCGGTGTTCATCGGAATCATCGTGTTGGCCGTCTGGCCCTGACCAAGCCGGAATCAGGCGAGGACTTCCGCAAGGTTTCGCCGGGGCGTGGGGTTGACATGTGAGCCTTGCCCCATACGGAGAACGATCTGGGGGTGGCCGTTGATTTGGATCAGTTCCGCGACCCGAGGACGGAGCTCCGGGACCTCGATGGCTTGATTCAGATAGGAGACATAAAGGTGAGAATTGCGCGCCAAGAGCAGGAGATGAGCAAGGGCTTCCCCGGTTCCCACCCACGCCTTGGGATTGTCATAGCTCGAGCCCAGCACGCACAAGACAGGTGAATACACGGCGATGTCGTGATCCTTCGCGGCCTGGCCATTTCCCAGATCAAAGGTGCGAATGACCCGAGGTTCGGCATAGGTCATCAGATCCTCGGCATCCAATACGGAATGCGGGATGCCGGCGTTGGAGTGGGTGGACACGGGATGAGTCCAGGCGGCCAGTTCCAGGCGGAATACCTTCGCACCCCATTGGATGCGGTCACCTTCAGCGATCAGGTCGGCCAGGGCGCCACGATCCGACGGGGAGTTCACGAAGTGAAGCCAAGCGCCGCTGTCGGTGACAGCGTTCTTCAGCTCAAGTTCCAGTTGATGCGGAATGGACTCACCATGGAAGCGTTGGCGATTGGTACGGCGTTTGGGAATCGCCTCGAACAGCATCTCGTTTTCGTCGGACGAAAAAGTCTCTCCGCCAATATTCACCCGCGCGGCGAGCATGGTGTCATCGGATTCGGGAATGCGCTCGACCACCGGTTCGTGGCCGAAGTGTCGCATGGCCACGCAGAGATTGAAGAGCACGCAACCACAGGCGATGAACATCTGCCGGTCATTCGGATCCGTGACGCGCAAGGCCCTCGATTGGTCGGCGTAGATCTCGACCGTGCGATCCTGAATATGAAAGAGCCACGGCTGGGTGTTGTGGCTCGAGGGCGCCAGAATCGCGTAGCGCAGGAGAAAACGGAGCTGGGCCGCCGTGGGACCGCTCTCGGGATATTCCGATTCATCGATATCCCAGACCTGAAGATGCGGATTGGAGTCAGTCTTCACAGCTCAAGTTACCCGCTGGGATTCCGGGTTGTGACGACTGGTTTGGCGATGGCTGGGCCTATGTTGTATTGGTTCTCCTTCCTTGGTCCGGCCAGAGCAATTTTCGCGGATTCCTGGCCAAGCGGAGAACAGCGACGACTGGCGGTAAAGGTAGCTTGATATGAAAGACGAACCGGAGTACGCGCCATGAAAACGACTCAAAGAAACCCAAAAGCAAAACCCGGAAAAAGCGCCCAGCCACGCGCCAAACGTGCCGGTCGCAGGCCCGGCAAGCTGCGCCCCAAGGTAATCAAACTCAAACGCATCCTCGTGCCGCTCGATTTTTCCGAGCACTCCGAGAAGGCCCTGCTCTACGCGGTGAAGTTGGCCGAGCAGTTCAGTGCGCGCATCGACCTTATCTCCGTGGTCGAACCCATCATGTACGCCGATGGCATGACCTTCCCGGCCGGGACGGGCGACCTCGGTGAAGCCTCCGCCCAGGAGTCCGG
>JBMYQZ010000088.1:0-12182 GCA_049601855.1 Limisphaerales bacterium
CGGATCGCGGGCTTCGCTTCTTCAGTGGTTCCCCTCGTCAAACTGTCAGCACCGGGACCTGAAGTCCGGCGTTGAAGATGGGCGCTTTCGCCGGCGCTTCATCTTCGTAGACCCAGACCCATTCGTCCTCGTCCTCGAAGGCCACTTCGAGGGGAGTCTCGTTCGTGCGGGGCTCGAATTGATCGACCGAGTCGAACAGTTGCACGACCCGGTGGTAGTCCGCTGACCGGGCGCCGAACATGGTGGCCGCGACACTGGTCACCATGGCCGTTCCGGCGAAGGCCGCCGACGTTTCCGGTCGCACGTAATCTCGGGCCAGCCAGGCAGCTCCCGCGAACAGGAACATGACGAGGGCGAGGGCGAGGCAGGAGAGCGTGCGCCCCATGCGCTGAAGGTCGAAACGCTGGTGGCTGGCAAACGCTTTCTGGTTCGTCCCCGGAGCATCGGCACCGACATCCTCCAACAGATTCTCGGCCTGTTGAATCCGCCCGCACAACTCCCATCGCTGGGTGGGACAATTTCCCGGGTGGTCGCCGATGTTTTGGTGCAGCTCCTTGAGCTGCGACAGATGCGTGATGTTCTTGTTCATTGGTGTGCCTTTCGTTTGGGCAATGGCCCCGTTCAAGACAGGCGAAATAAACAACATCTACAAGGATTTGCCATGATAGGCGGAGCGTTCGTTTGTAATACGGGATTCACCCCATCCTGCTTCGAGCAGGAAAACGGATCGCAACCCACGGTGTTTCATCTCCCAGCCAGTCGGGAAGTGATCCGGGGCTGACGTCTAACAACCCGCGATCCCGTCGAGCCAGATCACCCGCCTGTCCGCGTTGTCGCCGGGGATTCCGTACAGCAGCGCGTTCGCGGACAGGCACCCAGCTGGCGAACTCAGCAACGCCGTAGCATTGGATGATCAATCAACGTCTGGGCGATGGTAGTTCGTCGAGTATCTTCTGCGCGTTATGGCCGATCACGGGATGTTGTTGCACTTCGGACTCTTTCACCGCGTCGTTCGCCATGTCTCTCGCCAACCCGGTGTCGAACATACGAGTGATCACGATTGCCTTGCACCCGGTTATTCGACGACCCCCAGGTCTCAGTCAGTCCGTAACAAAGCGTTGCAGCTGCGCCCAATGGCGATGCACTTCGCGCAGGGTGTCGAGGTGATGGCGACGTTCCTCGGTGAAGGCGAGTTGCGCCTTGGTGTATTCGAGGCGGCTGGATTCGCCGGCCAGGAACAAAGCTTCTCGCCGGCGCAGGGCGCGTTCCTTGTGTGGCATGATTTCGTCGCGAATGTGCTGGGCACGTTTGAGGGCGATCCGGAGGTCGGTCAGGCTGCGTCGGTATTGTTGATTGAATTGTTGGCGCAGTTGTTCGCCCCGGGCTTCCGCGGCGCGGGCATCGGCTTCGAAGGCCTTGGCGGCAGCGCGCTTGTTGTCAAAGATGGGCAGGGCAACGGAGGCTTGGAGGTCGAGGGCATCGCGACGGTTTGATTGGACGCGACGATAGACGAGTCCGAGATTCAGATTCGGTATGCGGGAGGCGCGGGCCAAGTGCGCGCGAAGTTTCATGATCTCGGTGGTCGAATCCTGCGCGAGTACAGCGGGGAGTTCTTCGTTCGCGGCGGACTCAATGCCGCGCAAGCCGAGTTCGGTCGTAAGCGATCCGGCGACGGAGGGAATGTTCAGATCGGGTTGACCGATGGTGGTCGCTAGTTGCGCGAAGGCCTTGGCGCGCAGCGCTTGCGCTTGCCGGTATTCGAGTTGTTCGTGATCGAGTTCGGCATGAGCGACTTCGGACGCTTCGCTCACACTTTCACCGTTCTTCACCAGCAGCTTCACCATGGCGGCGTTGGTTGCGAGGAGGCGGATGCGGTCGGTGAACAGGCGTTCGTTCGATTGTGCGAACAGGGCGGAGGCGAACGCGCTGTGGACGGATTGTCGGATCTGGTTGGCGGCGGCAGAATGCAACAGCGCGGCGCGTTCACTCGCAACCGTGGCGATCCGGCGATTCAGCTTGGCCGTGCCATTGAGTCGGATCGATTGGGAAATACCGGCCCGGTAGTCGCCCTTGGCCGCAGACGTGCCGTTCAAAGGAGTGCCTTCCGTCCCGATGATGAGATTTGGATTCAGTCGTTTGCCGGACTGAATGGCGCGCTGTTCGGCGGCGTTCCAATTGGCGACCGCAGCGGCAAGTTGTGGGTTGTTCTTGGCGGCCAAGGCAAGGGCGCGTTCGAGCGTGAGTGGACTCGTGGCCGCCGATGCCGAAACCGTGAACAGACAGAGCAGCAGTAGATTCTTCATGATGAGACGGGTTTGCCGAAGCGGAGGTAGAGGGCGGGGACGATGACCATGTTCAGGAGCATGGAACTCCCCAGACCCCAAAGGATCACGATGGCCATCGGAGTTTCGATTTCCTTGCCCGTCTGTCCACCGCCCAAGGCGAGCGGGATGAGCGCGAGGCAGGTGGCGAGGGCGGTCATTAAAATGGGGGCGAGTCGTTCGAGGGCGCCGCGATGGATGGCTTCGCGGAAATCGGTGACGCCTTCCTCTTCCTGCAAATGCCGAATGTGCGAAACGAGCATGATGCCGTTGCGAGCGGCGATGCCGAAGACGGTGATGAAACCGATGAGTGACGCGACACTGAGGACGCCACCGGAGAAATAGACACCGGCGACGCCACCGATGAGCGCGAGCGGAAGGTTCAACATCACGAGCGTGGCGTCCCGGCCGGATCGAAAGGCGAGGGTGAGCAGAAAGAAGATTCCCAGCACAACAACGGTGCCGACGAACAGGATGGTACGCTGCGCGGTGACGGCGCTTTGGAACTGCCCACCGAATTCGACGCGGTAATCGGGGTGGTTTGCCAGGACGGGATCGACGTGTTTACGGCAATCGTCGACGACGGACATCACGTCGCGACCGGCGATGTTGCAGGAGACGACGATCTTGCGCTCCACCTGTTCGCGGGTGATGCGGTTGGGGCCGGTGAAACGCTCCACGCGGGCAAACTCACGCAAGGGGAGTCGCGCACCGGAGGGGGTGGCAATCAGCACATCTCCCACGGTATCCAATCTCCACGGTTGTTTGCGGGCAATACGAACGACGAGGTCGTAGGTCTTTCGACTTTCCAGAATTTCGCCGGCCTTCTCTCCTTGAATCGCGGCGTTGATATGGCGGGCCACGGAATCGATCGTCACGCCGTGGGCCGCCAGGGCTTCGCGACGCAGACGAATCCTCAGCAGCGGAACGTCGCGCTGTTGTTCGAGGGAGAGATCAACGACGCCGTCGACCGGTTCCATTGCGGCACGAACCTCTTCGCCGATGCGACGCAGTTCGTACAGATCGGGGCCGAAGATTTTCACGGCCACGGCGGAGCGGGTGCCGGAGAGCATGTGGTCGATCCGGTGCGAGATCGGTTGGCCGATTTCCATGTTCATGCCCGGCACGGTGGCAAGCTGTTCGCGCAGGGTTTGCAGGAATTGTTCCTTGCTGCGCTCCAGCAGTTTGATCTGCACCTCGTACTCGGATGACTCGACGCCCATCACGTGTTCGTCGGCTTCGGCGCGGCCAGTGCGCCGGGCGTAGGCCACGACTTCCGGCTGTTCCATCAGGATCTTGTCCATTTGCGATGCCAGCCGATCGGACTCTTCCAGGGACGTGCCCGGCAAGGTCACTGCGCCGATGGTGAGACTGCCTTCGTTGAAGGTCGGCAGAAACGCCCGCCCGAAGAGGGTCGTCTGATAAATCGCGCCGCCGAGCAGCAGAAGAGTCGGGATTGTGACGAGCCAGGGGTGATTAAGGAAGAAGGGCAGGCAGCGGCGATAGACCGCCTTGCAGGCGACCACGACGAAGGCCTCCTTTTCCCGTGCGACGGCGCCGCTGTTGGGCAGGAGGAAATAGCAGAGTACGGGCGTCACCGTCATGGCCACAACCAGAGAGGCGAGCAAGGACACGACGTAGGCCAAACCGAGCGGGGCGAGCAGCCGTCCTTCGACCCCGCCGAGAAAGAAAACGGGAAGGAAGACCAGCACGATGATGATGGTTGCGAAGGTGATGCTTCGCCGGATTTCAATGCTGGCGTCGAGCACGACGTTCCAAATCGTTCGCCGCTTCGCTTCCGCGAGAAGATGGTTTTCGCGTAATCGGCGGAAGACGTTTTCGACGTCGATGATCGCGTCGTCCACCAGGGCGCCGATGGCGATGGCCATGCCGCCGAGGGTCATGGTGTTGATGGTGGCGTCGAGCCACTGCAGCGTGAGCAGCGCGGCCACGAGGGAAAGCGGGATCGCCGTGAGCGTGATCATGGTCGCGCGGAAGTTGGCGAGGAAGATCAACACCACGAACACGACAAGAACCGAGCCATCGCGAAAGGCGGCGAGGACATTGCCGACCGCGACCTCGATAAAATCCGCCTGCCGAAAGATCCGGCTGTTGAGCTCCATGCCTTCGGGCAGGCTGGCGGTCAGATCCACCAATACCTCATCCAATCGACGGGTTAGTTCGAGCGTGTTGGCGGCGGGTTGTTTGCGAACGCCGATGACCACCGCGCGTTTGCCGTTGGCGGAAGCTTCACCACGTTTTTGAGCTGCCCCAACGCGAACATCCGCCACTTGGCCGACGGTCACGCCGGTGCCGCCTCGGGAAGCCACGACCACGGATGCGATGTCATTGGTGTCTCGCAGCATACCGCGGACGGAGACGAGCCATTCGGAACCAGACTCGTTGAGGACGCCGGCGGAAACGTTGCGATTCGCCGTGCGCAAGGCGGCGAGCATCTCGTCGAGCGTCACGTCGTAGGCAAGCAACGATTCCGGGCGGGCGACGACCTGGTATTGCTTTTCGTCACCCCCAATCGCCGCGACTTGTGACACTCCCGGCACGGCAAGGAGACGACGGTTCAGGACGCGTTCGGTATAGCTGCGCAGTTCGATCGGCGAATGCCGGTCGGAGGTCAGGCCGATGAACATCACGTCGCCCATGATCGAGGAGATCGGCGCCAACACCGGCGGTTCCACCCCGGCGGGCAACGAGCCGGCAATGAGATCGAGCTTCTCGTTGACGATCTGCCGGGCGATGCGGATGTCGGTGTCCCATTCGAACTCCACCCAGATCAGGGAGATGCCGACCGCCGTGGCCGACCGCAGGCGGCGAACACCAGCGGCGCCATTGAGCGCCGTCTCGATCGGGAACGTCACCTGTTGCTCCAAGTCGTCCGGCGTCATGCCATGGGCTTCGGTGACCACGGTGACCGTCGGCGCGCTCAAGTCGGGGAACACATCCACCGGTAGTTCCTTCGCCACCCAGGCGCCGTAGCCGGTCAACAGGAACGCGGCCGCAACCACCAAGGCGCGATTTCGCAGTGAAAGGCGTATCAACGAATCCATGGCGCTTAGTGGTGACTGTGAGGCAGGGCGCCGCCGGCAACGGAGGCCAGGCGAACGGAATAGGCGTTCTGCGTGACGACCCGATCACCTGCTTCCAGGCCGGAGAGGATCTCCACCCATTGCCCGTCGTTGCGGCCGGTCTTGACGATGCGCTTTTGAAACGTCTCCCCGGCGACCTGTACGTAGACGGTGGTCAAAGCATCTTCATCGACCAGCGCCGAAGTTGGCACGGCGAGGGCATCCTTCTCTTCACCAACCAGGAGGCGGACTGTGACGAGTTGCCCGATGCGGAACAGTCGGCTGGGATTCTCCGACTCGATCATCACCGTCGCGGTCTGGGTTTTCTCATGCACTTGGGATCCGATCGTGACGAGACGCCCGGTCGATTCGTTCCAGACAGGAATCCACTTGTCGGCCGTTCCGGCCATGGAGACCTCAGCTCCGGTGATCTCGCCGAGCCGCGGCGTGAGGGATACGGGAACGTGCACGTGAAGATGAACGCGATTCGCATCGAGCGTCCAGGCGATGGTCGTGCCTTCCTGAACGAATTCACCCACTGCCACGCCTGCGAGCTTCACGACCGAACCGCTGATCGGAGCCTTCAACAACAGCGTCGGAATCTCCCGTTCTCCCCCGGTCAACAGATCCTTGTTGGCGAGTCCGTAAGCCTGTTCGAGCGCCGCGGCGGAATTGAGTTCGCTCTGGGCCAGGTTTCGTTCTTTCTGCGCCGCCTGCAAATCGCGGGCGGACTTGGCTCCGCCCTGGGCCAACGCACGGACGCGTTCGAACGTCTTGTTGGCGTCGTCGAAGCGGATCTGGGCCTGCTCAACCTGGGCGCGGGCATTCACCAGGCGGGCGGAAATCTCGGAGAATAGCGGTTGAATCCGACCGACCACCTGATCGGCCGCGAGTTGTTGTCCGATGCCGGGCAACTCCCCGGACTCGGCGGTCAACAGGCGTCCCGAGATCGGGGTCGTAATGGCACCCCGTGAACCGGGCCGCTCCTCGATCATCCCGTTGACGGTAAGTCGTTCGGCGATCTTTCGCGTGCCGACGGGGCTGATCAGCACGGGGTATTTCCATTGGTTCTCCTTGCTGAAGCCGATGCCCTCCACCTCGTCTGGAGGAGTGGCATCGTGGGCAGCATCGTGATCGGCGTGGACCTGCACGGTTTGCAGCGGGATCTCGACCGAGCTGCCCGGTTTCACGACGCGCACGGCCACCTTCCATTCCCCCGCCTTTGGGAAAATGATCTTCGGCAGATAAATGCCTTCGGCCGAAGGTCTTGCGGCCAAATGTTCGAAGCTCGCGCCGTCCGTATTCGTGGCGACGAACTTGATCGCACCGGCACGACGAGGTTCGCCGGACCTCAACGATGAGACGTGCGTGATGAACGTGACCGCTTCGCCCGCAACGGCGGCTTCGTGCTCGGCGAAAATCTCGAAGCCGTTCGCCCACACGGTGACCGGGAAGGTCGGGTGTTCGTCTTCTTCGTCGGCATGCGGATCAGGCGCACCGTGCCCGTGTCCGTGGCCATGACCGTGTCCGTGTTGTTGACCAGCCGGTGGTTTGCAGCCGGCCGCGATCAACAATGCCAATAGGATTCCAAAATGTTTGTGCTGCATGACAGCAAGAGGGAGACAGATTTACAGATCGGCATTGCCCACACGGGAAACACCAGGAGAACGGAGGGGGAAAGACGCTACGCCAACGGAGGCGCGCGGGAAGGGAGCGATCGAACTGGTGATCGATCGAGAAGGATGTCGGCCGGGTTGGCGGCGGAAAGGGTCGCACCCGCGGGGGCAGGAACGATGAGTCCCGCGTTGGCGGCAAGGAAGACAAGCGAAAGTTGGGTGTCCTGTTTGCTGGTGGCGTTCAGGTCGTGTTCATCGGCGCTGTGATGATGATCATGGCCGTGATCGTGTTGCGCAGGCTGATCGCAATTGTGGACGTGCGGTGTCCCTGGCAGACAATGCGCTTCCGTGGCGAGGTGGATCGGGACGTAGACGACGTAGGCGACCAATAGCAACAACGTGAACCAGCCGGTACACTTGAAAGCCAATGTGGATTGTCGTTGCGAACTCACGATCTCAGAACGAAATGAACTTGCCTGTGACCGGACGGGAAGTCAACGGGGGTTTCATCTCTCGGCGCCATTCCAGTGCATTGCGCACCGTGTCGGCGAAAAAGGAATCCTTCAGCTTTCCATCGCCTTGGTACTTCGGATCGGACTGGTCGGGAGCGAAGGTGTTCTTCGCCTTGGCGAAGAAACCCAATCGGCGGGCGACGAAGTAGCCATTGTGGAGGCGGGCCTTCGGGACGCTTTCGAGGACGTCGAACCCGAGATCGAGCAGGGCCGTCTGATTGGCTTCGGTCAGCGTGAAGAAACGGTTGCCGAAATTGGTGAGGCGGTTGTAGGTACGCGCGCGCTCGTACCAATCCTTTTCCTCTCGTACGAAGCGGATGACGCGCGGCAGGTGTTTGTTGAGATCCACCCGCGTTGTCATGGCGTTCAGGATGGTATGGCGGCTTCCAAGTTCGATGGAGGTGTCGTCGAGCAAGGGCGTGAGCACCGCTTCCATCTTGGGAATCCAGTGGTCATGCGTCATGCTGTCCACCAGCCAGAATCGGGCGTGCGAGCGCTGGATGTTTTTCGGGAAGAGTTGCAGCAGGACCTCCGCGCGAGCGGGATCATTGGGCTGCCGCATGTGATGCGCCCACACGATCTCGGCCATCACGTAATTGCGATGTCCGCCCTCGAGCAGATCGGAATTCCACGGCTTGTCACCCGAGTGGTTGTAGTGACCGAACAGCGGGCGATGCTTTACCATGACGTCGAGAAGAACGGGACCGATCTCCGTAAACGACATCTTCTTGCCCTGCTCGACCATCGCGTCGTGTTCAGCCACCGGCAGATTCGTCCGCATCCACGTGGCGGCCAGTGGGGAATCCGCGGCGTTGGCGACGACTGCGAGGAGACCTATTGCGAGGGCAATTCTCATGCGTCCGGTCATCGGAATCTAGCGCCGGGTTCGCTTTAGAACCACGACGAATGTGTAAGGAATCTGTCAGCGTTTGATCGCCGGCCAGACGTGGAAGGTCTTCAAGGCCTCGGTGTATTGCTGCCACAACTCGTTCTGCCGGCGGAAATCGTTGTCCGGCAATGCGATCTGTTCCGTGGGATCAGCGACAATGTCGTAGATCTCAAATTTGCCCAGCTCACCTTTCGTGACTTCAGCAATGTTGGATGCATCCACCTGATCGACCCCGCGCATGCCCTTGATCATCGCCCGATATTTCATTCGCCCATCCCGCATGGCGATGGAGGGGAGATACTTCTTATCCTCCGTGAAAGCATGGTAGTAAACCCACATCAACGGGCGCTCGCGTTTGACCGCTCCGCCGTTGATCGCCGGTAGAAAGTCAACCCCATCGAGCAGGAGTTTCTTGGGGACGCTCGCCCCGGCCAAACCGGCAAAGGTCGGTAGTAAATCGAGCGAGCAGACCACCGCGTCGGAAGTCTGCCCGGCCTTGATCCGTTGCGGCCAGCGCATGATGCCCGCCACCCGGTAGCCGGCTTCGTGGGTGTGCAGTTTCATGCCGCGCAACTTGCCCGGGCTGCCGTAGCTGCGGCCCGCGTTGCGATAGCGCTTCAAGGTCTCGGGTCCGTTGTCGGAGGTGAAGATGATCAAGGTATTGTCGCTAAGGCCGAGATCGTCGACGGCTTTGATGAGCTTCCCCGTCGCGGCGTCGAGGTTTTCCACGTTGGCAAAATATTGAGCCTCATCGTGATTCCTCGCGCCGGCCTGTTCGTATTTCTTCACCAGCTTTGTCGGCGAAGCGACCGGTTCATGCGGTTCGTGATAGGCGACGTAGCCAAAGAACGGCTGCTTCGGATTCTTCTCCTGGTGTCGCTTCAGCCAGTTGATGAATTCATCGGCGACAATTTCGCAGCTGTAGCCCTCGATCACGCCGACCGGTTTGCCGTTGCGCACGAAGTTCACGGGATTCTCGTGCGAAGGTGAGGCGTTGTTCTGTGTGGCGAACCAGTGATCGAAACCGTGGTCGTCCGGTTGCGATTGCTGGTCCGAATTGAACATCGCGTTGCAGTGCCACTTGCCGCTCATGCAGGTGGCGTAGCCCGCATTCTGCAGCATCCGCGAGATGGTGAACTCCTGCTTGCGCATCTCAACCAGCGCCCGCGAACGACGGGGCGGTTGATTGGGATTGGCGCTGGGAATCCAGTCATACACCCCGGCGCGGTTTGGCATCCGCCCCGTCAACAATCCAACGCGCGATGGCGAACACACCGGCGCCGCCGAATAGAAATTGGTGAAGCGAATGCCCTCCTTCGCCATGCGTACCAGGTGCGGGGTCTTGATGTGCGGGTGGCCGTAATTCTCGAGATCGCCCCAACCAAGATCATCACAAAGCACGACGATGATGTTCGGACGATTGGCCGCAACGCCGCTCTCGATGGTCAAAAGAACGATCAACGCAGCGACGACAATTTGACGAATGTGCATGTCCCAACGATTCCCACGGACCGGCAGGTTTTGACAGAACGTTTTGAGGTTGGTCAGCGTTGGGTTTGGCCTGACGATTTGTCATCGATGAAGACCCGTGGATGTCCTGCTGTTTGGTCCGTGATGCTGCTTGCCTGGCCGCTGGCCGCTGCCGAACTGATTCCGCCGGAACGCCTGCCGTTCAACTATCCGGATCCGCCGCGGGAAGGTGCCGGTGAATTCTTTCCGATTGCGAAGGATGGACAGGCCCGGTGCGTGATCGTGCGCGCCGCCGATGCGCCGAAGTCGATCCAAGCCGGGATCGCGTCGTTGCGCGAATACCTCCGTCTGGCCACGGGCGCCGGAATCCGCATCCAGGCGGATCAGCAGCCGATTCCCGCTGGCACGGCCGCTATTCACGTGGGAAATACGAGCCTGGGACGAACGATCGCGCTGGGACTTCCCGAACTGCGCTACGGCACGAGTCGCTTCCCGAACCGGGGCGGCTTCTTGGTGAAGACGCTGGACTCACGGACGCTGCTGATTCGTGGTGCGACCGACCAGGCGACACTTCATGGCCTCGTCGGCTTTCTCAAGCGCTACGTCGGTGTGCGTCAATACTGGCCGGGACGCCCCGGTGATCTCGGCGATGTGATTCCCAAGAATCCCGACCTCATTCTGCCGCAATTGGAATGGCGCGACTGGCCGTATGTCTTCAGTCGAACGTTTTCGTTGCAGGCCTTCCCGCGCGGTGCGCGTCCGTCCCTCGATTTCTATCGGCGCGACCAGACCTTGCCCTGCGGTGAGAATTACAACCGCTGGCTGCCGCCGGATCGTTATTCCGGGTCGCATCCCGAGTATTATGCCTTGGTCAACGGCCAACGCCTGCAGGTCACCAGCGCGAGTGGAGCGTCGAAGTGGCAACCCTGCGTGTCCAACCCCGATGTTGCGCGGGTCATGGGTGAGGCGGTCGCCCAGTTCTTCCGTGAACAACCGAAAGCACCCGGCATCAACTTCGCGATCAATGATGGTGGTGGCAATTGCATCTGCGCTAAGTGCCAGGCCATGGACGCGCCGGGCACGGACTATTCGCGCATGACCGGGATGGGTGATCGCTACGTGAAGTTCACCAACAAGATCTGCGAACAGATCGCCCGTGATCATCCGAACAAGCAGATCGTCTATCTCGCCTACGCGGCGGCCCAATACCCGCCCTCGACGGTGAAAGCGCATCGGCAATTGCTCCCCGTGCTCACGATGTCCGGCAACATGTTCTCGACTTGGGATTCGTGGATGGAGACCGGTGTCGAGCACATGGGGCTCTACCTGCATCACGACGACCTTTTCTTCATCCTGCCCAAGCTGGATGTTCGGCAGACCGCCAAGCGAATCCGCTACGCGGTCGGCTCTGGTCGCGCGCGTGTCTTCTACATGGAGATGCACAACCAGTGGCCCTTTGCCGACATCGTGCCGTTCATCACGTCCGAGTTGTTGTGGGATCCTCGGCAGGACGTGGAAACTTTGTTGGACGAATACTACGCGAAGTTTTACGGACCGGCCGCCGGGCCCATGCGCGACTTTCACCGCATTCTGGAGCAGGGTTACGAACAGTGGCTGGCGGCAGAAGCACCTCCGCATCCGCATGGACCTGACGTGAATTCCATCCGCAATGCCCGCTCGCTGAATCAGTTCAAAGTGCTGACACCCGAGTCGGCGATACGTGCCGCGAAGGAATTGACCAAGGCCGTCTCGCTGGCGAAATCGAATGAGCAGATCACTGAACGCATTCGCCTGATCGAAGCGATGTTCCAGCTGCAGGAAATGGGTGTGCGTTGGGCCTGGGCGACCTTTCGCCTGCGTGAAGCGAAGGTGGATTCCGTGGCCGCCGCGCAAGGGATTGTGAACGATGCGCGGAAGGTTCACGATGTCAGTCAGGATATGCGTCGTTACATCGTGGGCACCTTGGAGCAGCCACCCTTGGACCGGCATCGCTTCTATCGCACGTATCGAAATCCGACTGCCTGGTACGAACAGATGAAGGCCGGCGAACCGGGCGCAGAAATCATGGCCGCGGTTACCGAGGGAATCCAATCTGCCGGCAAGTTCCTCAAGTCCCGACTTGGCCCCAAGAAAGCCGCCGCCTGGTGGCAAGCTGTCGCCCGGTCGGAAACACATCCCGCACTCAGCGTCGCGTTCGAAACAGCGTCGCGTCGGGCATCGGGTCCCGAGATGAAAAACCTCGTGTCTGATCCGGGTTTTGAGGAGATCGGCAAACAAATGGCACCGGATGA
>JBMYQZ010000089.1:0-12173 GCA_049601855.1 Limisphaerales bacterium
GACGACGAACGGCTCGGCTACGGACTTTACGGATCGGTTTTTTCCTCTTGCTCGTGTTCGCCAGTGTGCAGTTGCAATGGAAGCGGGTCTTCATCTCGGCGGGGGCGGCGCTGGCGACCTGCCTGTTGTATTCCGTGATGATCCATCCGCCGTATTCGTGGCGGCACGTGGAGTATTTCTTCTACCTCTTGCCGACTGGTTTCGTCGTGTTGGCCGTGGACCTTGTCGGGTGGCGGTTGCTGGAGTTCCTGCAGGATAAACAGTGTGCGCTGTTGCTCGTGATCGGCGGCCCGATTTGCATGGGGATCATCCTGGCCCTGAGCCTATGGTCGCCCCAATTTGAGAAGACCGTGATTCTGGGACTCGTCGCGACCGTGGCGGCGCGGGCGTGGTACTTGAGCGAGAAACCTCCCGGCGCCGTGGAACTCTGGCGCTACATGTAGCGCCTACTCGAAACGAACCTTGGCGAGGTAGATGCAGGTCTTCTTCTCGTGTGAGGAATAGTAGCTTACCCAGAGCTGGTCTTCGTGCCAGACAAGGCCGGCGTAACTGGTATCGCCGCCGGAAGGGAGCCTGAGGCATTCGGTGAGTTTGCCGGCCTTCGGATCGAGCCAACTGAGAGAGGTGCGAACACCGCGATCGTAGAAACGCGTCGCGGCGATGATGTTGCCATCTGGCAGTTGGATCATGTTCGGTCCGCCGATACGTTTGTTAAGTTCCTTCCAGGTCCACTTGGTGAAGGGCGGTTTGGACTTGCCGAGAAAGCCCATCTTGTTTCCCGTCTCGTGGCGGAGAAGACAAAGGGCGGAACCATCCTTCATGAAAAGGATCCTGTCTTCGCCCACGCCCTTGTCGACGTTCACTTGCGGAATGACGGTGTCGTATTTCTTGCCGTCCTTGCTGCGCTAGAGCCGGAAGATTCGATTGGTGCGCACGCGATCCGTGCGATAGCCGAAAGACCAGATGTTGCCGTCGTGCCACTGCGCCCGCCAGAGCCAGAATCCGGGATCCCCGATCATGTTTTCCTTCGACCATGTCTTGCCCCTGTCGCTGGAGAACCAGGTCATCGAGTGGTAACGAATCTTCTCCTCCGCCTGCATGCCCGCGCCGTTGAGCATGAAACGCCCATCTGGCAGGACTGTCAGCTTGGCATCCCGCAGGTCGTAGTCATCGTGGGTTACCAGAGCGAGCGGTTTCCAAGTGTCGCCGTCTTTCGAAGTGATCACCCTCAAGGCGCCGTCGGGCGAGACATGCCGGGTTCCTTCCCGGAAGACGCAGTACCAACGACCTTCATCGCGGACGAGATCGGTGAAGGCATTGTGTTTGCCCTGATCCCAGATGCGCGTGGCTTCGACCAAAACCGGTTTGGGGCGGGCGGCGAAGGATGGCAATACCAGTGAAGCGAACAATACCACCGTAGCAGCCGACGTGAGGAGGCTTTGACATTCAAGGCGGAAATTGAAGTGAGCCTCCTGACGTTGGCGGCTACGAGGTGTGGGGTGAACGCGCATTCCGTAGCATTGCCAAGGCAGGGCCCGTGATCAAGACTGGGAGATCGGAAGGTTTGGCGAATTTGTGTTCAGGGGACTCATGTTTGAAGACGAGATTGACCGACGATTGAACGAGATCAGCACGATACTGATGTCATGCTGCACAAGCTTGGAGCCGGGAGAGGGACTCTCGCACGAAGAGGTATTGGCGTCCGGTTGGTTGGCTGACGAGGACGTGGAGTATCTGCTGACGTCCGGCGTGACGGTAGAGGTGGCCAGACGGGTGGAAGGAGAACCGTGGGTGCATTTCGATCGTCCCGATGGCAGCTGCAGTTTCCAGGTCCGTTCGGATGACGGGTTGCAGACGGACACGGCGACGTTGGCACGGAAGGAATTCGCCGCCTTTGTGCACCGAATTATCCTGGAAGGCAGGAATCCGACCATCACGGTGGAGTTGACGAATGGATTCACCCTCTTGTTTGGCAGTTTCGATGAGGAATCGAACGGGGTGGTGATAATCACCGGGGAGAAAGAGTTGTCGTTTACCCTGCGCCAAGATTTGCTCGCCACGATGGAGGGGAGTTCGGTGGATGAGGTTTTCGATGGGGTAGAGGATGGGGTTGGGCACTGGAACTATAGCCACCGCGTTCCCAATCGGCGGCAGGCGCTCTGTGCGGAAGCAATCGTCTTCGAACTCTTCGAAATGGAGGAACCTGTTGAGATCAACTGGTCGGAGAACTTCTTCGCTCGGTGAGGGAGCGGTTGCTCAATCGCTTTCCTCCAATGCGGCCAGCAAGGCCGTGACGTTGTCGTGTCCACCGTTATGGATGGCATCGCGAGTCAGAGCTTTGACGGCGGAGGCGGGTTGCGGATTCTCGCCGAGCAGTTGCTCGATCCGCGAGTCGCTGACCTCGTCGGTCAAACCGTCCGAACAGAGCAGCAGGCGGTCGCCCGGCTGCAGTGAGACGAGTTGCGACTCGGGCTGCGGTGCATCTTCCATGCCGACACTGCGGATGAGAAGGTGTCGGGTCGGGTGTTCCTCGGCCTGCTTCTTGGTAATCGTGCCGTGGTTCAGCAACAGCTCGACGAAAGTATGGTCACGGGTCAACTGCTCCAGGTGGCCGTCGCGGAAGCGATAGGCCCGACTGTCGCCCAGGTGGGCGATGAGCGCCTGTTCCTCCAGCAGCCAGGCGAGCACCACGGTGGCGCCCAGGCCTTTCAAGGTGGGATCTTGCGCGGCGCCGTCCCGGATCCGATTGCTGAGTTCGGTGAGCAGTGATTCCACGCCGACCTCGGCCGCTACGCGAAACTTGTCGAGCGGATAGGGGAAACGACTCCGCAACATTCTGGGAACGCTTTCGACGACCTGTTTGGCAGCGAACGATCCGGCGGGTTGGCCGCCGATCCCATCCGAGACGACATAGAGATTCAGCTCCGGATCAGCCGCCCACCGGTCCTCGTTGGCCACGTGCTTGAGGCCCCGATCCGAGGAAGCGGCATGCACGACGGACAGCATCAGCGGGTGAATCGGAAGGAATACAGATTGGCGTCCTTCAATTCAATGCGCAGGCGGATGGGCTTGCCGATGAGTTGGCTCACGTCCGTTCCGTTTTTCCAGGTGACGGGACGGTTGATGGTGTCGCCAAAGTGGACGGGGCAGTCCGCAAAGGTGTAGCCCTTGATGGGATTTCCGCCGGCCGTTTCGATGGCGACACGGAGGCTGCCGGCGGCGGAGGTGGCGAAGTTGAGGGTTAGCCTGTCGCCCTTGAAGGTGATGGGCTTGGTGACAAGTTCGCCGCCTTTGAATCCGGCGCGGACGGATACGAAACCATCGAGACGGAGGGTGTAGCGACGGAGAATGTTGTCGTCACCGGTCCAACCGCCTTCGGTGGCGTAGAGAGAAATTTCATTCGGGGCGCCCGGCAGGGTGGACTTGGTCTCGACCGCGTGCCAGGCGACGTAGTGCTGGCCGTACTGCCAGGTTTCGGGGCGTTGGATGCCGGGGCGCAGAAAGGCTTCATTCCAGCGTTCGAAATGGACGCCGTTGCGACTGGCCATGACGAGGGCTTCGGTGAGGGCCGTGCCGTAGCGCAGGTGCGCTTTGGAACGCTGCTCGCGATGTTCGAGTTGGGGCAGGTCGCGCATGGAGTCGGACCAACCGCGTTCGACGTAGCGGGTGGGCAGACCGATGAGAATGTGCGGCGCGCGGTAGTAGGGACCGACCTGATTGGTGTAAAGATGCTCGTCATCGGGGGAGTCTTCGTAGGTGAGGTCGTGATTCTCTTTCCAATCGAAGAAATTGGCGGACGCCGCGGTGCGGATGGCGCGGTAGCCGGCGGGTTTCCAGACCTTGCCGGTGGTGATGCCCTTGGTAAAGGTGCGGAAGTAGGCGCGGTATTTGCCGGCCGCCCGATCCCAGAAGGCGAGGTTCTGGGAATCGAACGCACCCTTCGTGATCACCGGTTCCTTGCGCATGAGTTTCCAATGGATGCCATCGGCGGATTGAAAGGCGAAAAGGCCACCTTCCTTCGCCGAGCCGGCGAGGGCCTTGAAGCGGGCCTCGGGTTTACAGTTCGGATTGGTGTCGAGAAAGGGTGCGAAATTGTGCACGCCGAGGCCGGTAAGGATGATGTTGTTGTCCTTGGATCCGTTGTATTCGAACAGTCCGAGCTTGGGCTTCACCCACGTGATGCCGTCCTTGCTCTCGGCGTAGCAATAAACCTGTTTGCCGATCTTGAGCCGGCCGTTCTCCACGCCGAGCGCCGAGCCGCGGTGGTAGAGCCGATAGAGATCACCGTCCTTGATGACAGTGTGGTAGCCGCTGCCGGCGCCTTCCCAGGGAGCGTTGTGGGTGAGGGCGATCTCGCGGGGGATGGGATGGTGCAGACGCCGGCTGGCGTTGCCCTTCAATTCGGCGATCAGATGTTGGTCGACGAAGAGTTCCCGACGATCGCCGATGTCAATGGGCTCGGCGGCACGAATCGGAAGAAGGGCGAGGAGAAGTCCGAACGCAATTGTCTTCATGGAATGGCGCGAGCCTAGGATGAGTCGGAGCGGCTGGCCAGTCTTTGACTTGCGGTGTGGGATGGGCCGCCGGAACATCCGAAATGCGTTCGATATTCCTGTTCCTGTTGTTCCTTCCCTTGGCCGGCCAAGGGCGGGGTTGGTATGTGAACAATCATTTCGGCTCGGATCAGGGTGACGGTTCGGAGCAGAAGCCCTTCAAGACCGCGCAACAGGCGGTGAACCGGTCGCGATCGGGAGACGCGGTCCATCTCCTTCCCAAAGGCGCGACCTATCGGCAGCAGATCAGCATTCGGGGCAAGACGAACATCGTGATTCTAGGCAACGGGGTGACCTTGACGGGAGCTGATCCTTTGCCGGCCAGTGGTTGGGAGGCGGTCGGTGATCGCTTGTGGCGAAAAAGGATGAAGCAGACCTTGTACAATCGCCACCTGCTGATTCGCGACGGAAAGGCGATTCGCATGGGACGTTCGCCCTCGATCCGAAAGGAGTTCCCCAAACCAGAGCAACTCAAGGACGGAGAGTTCTCCTGGCAGGCAGCCGAGGAAAAGACCGGCTGGCTCTACGTGAGAGGATCCTTGGAGGATTTGGAATGGAGCGTACGCGCGGCGGGCGTGGCCACTTCGGGCGCCAGTCGCGGGGTGACGATCCGAAATCTGCACGCGCGGCATGCCTTGAACGATGGCTACAATATCCACGGCGATTGCCGGGGACTGATCTGCTCGGATTTCACCGCGTACGAGAATTTTGACGAGGGATTCAGCGCGCATGACACCTGCACGGCGAAAGTCGCGAGGGCACGTTTCTGGGGCAACGATCATGCGGTGGCGGATGTGAACTTTGCGGACACGGACTACGAGGATTGCGAGTTCCGGGAAAGCCTCAGCACGGAGGTGCTCTTCTCCGGCGGGAAACACACCTTGCGGAATTGTCGCATTGTGGCCAGTGCACCGACGGCATTTTCCCTGTCCGTTGGTGGGCACCCGAAGATCGAGGGCAAGAGCTTGGGACAATGCCATCTGGTCAAGTGTCGGATTGTGTCGGTGGACGAAAACAAGCGGGCAGTGCGCATCGCCGCCGAATGTGCGGCGAAATTTGAGTCCTGTGTGTTAGAACGTCTACAGCTATCCAACCGGGGCAAGATCACCGCCACGGAATGTGAGATGGTTGGCAGCCGTTGGTCGCTCTGAATTTGAATCATGAAAAAGTTGAATCTCTTCTTCACCCTTCTGCTTGCTCTCGGGTTCGATTGCGGCGCCGCGCCGACCGTCTATGTCACTTCGCTCAAGGACGGTGGCCGGGGGACCTTGCGAGAAGCGGTCAGCCGCGGGAATCGTCGGATCGAGTTCAAGGTCGGGGGCGAGATCAAGTTAAAGAAGATTTTGGAAATCACCGTCCATGACTTGGGCATCGACGGTTCCCGGGCGCCGCGTCCGGGGATCACCATCACCGGTTCGCCGTTTTCGCTGAAAGGCGTTCGCAACACGACGGTCAGGCATCTGCGCTTTCGCATGAGCTCCGATGACAACCTTCGGATCTCGGGTGCCTGCCGGAATCTGCTGATTGAGAACTGCTCCTCGACGCATGGCGGTGATGGGGCGATTGACATCACCGAGGATTACAAAACCAAACGGCGACCGGATGGCGTGATCATCCGGAATTGCCTGATTGGTGCCACCGACAAGGCGATGCTCGTCGTGGCGGTGGACAACCTGACCTTGGAGGGGAACCTCTTCACCAACACCGGGCAGCGCAATCCCCAAGTGCGCGAAGCCAAGAATTTCAACATCATCAACAATGTGGTGCGTAATTTCACCGTATATGGCCTGCTTGCTCGCGCGGGTTCGACTGGGAACTTTGTGGGCAATGCCTATCCCCTCAGTCCGCTGCTTCCCAAACGGCCGGACCGGACGGTGCGGATCGATCACAAAATCGGGGCGTGCCGAATCTACACGAGTGGCAATGTTGGACCGGCGAAATACGACCTCAATCGGTTGGGCAATTCGACGCGTCCGATTGGCCGACTGCCAGACGGGATGGTTACGGCGAACAAGTTGACCCAGATCGTTCCTTCGCGGGTCGGAGCCCGCCCTCTGGATCGGATTGATGCAGCGTTGGTGAAGAATGATCCTTCGATCAAATTCCGCCCTTCTCGGACCAAGGACAAATAGTCCCCTCAAACCTCAGAATCATGGATACCCCTCCTCAGATTGCCGGCGGTGGAGTCAGCCAAAACGACGCCGAACACATTCGTATGTTGTCGGTGTTTCACTATGTGCTGGGTGGTCTCGGCATCGCCGTGACGGTGGTGACGATATTCATGATTGTCGCCGGGGCGGGCTTTGTTTCGCAGGCGAACCTGCCGGAAGAACCACCACCGGTGGCGTTGGCGGCGTTCAGCCTGATATTCCTTGGAGCGGCCGCCTACTCGCTGTTGCTCGCCATTCTAAACCTGCTCGAGGGCCAGGCTTTGAAGTCGGGGGGCAGTCGCACGCTGATCTATGTGGTGTCAGCGTTGAACTGCCTGAACGTGCCCATCGGAACGGTGCTCGGAGTCTTCACCTTCATCGTCGTTTCACGCGAGACGGTGAGCGGTCAATTTCGATAGCACAGTGCTTCCCGGTGGTGGAAGTTGCACGGGGCGTCACGGGTATCGGGGTGGGTTGCTAGGATTCCCCTTCGGTTCGCCGTGACGCCCCGTGTTTTTTGCCTGTGTCAGATCTTCTTTGGGACCGTCGGCGGTGCGGGCAGGGAGATCCGCCGGCGCGGAGGCCGGCCAGAAATGTGAGCGGAGTCGATCGTGAAAGGCCAGGGGTAAGCGGGACGTGCGGGGAGCGGGCGTTTCGGTTCGAAGGTGTTGTCGAGGCGTGCACTCATGTTTCGTTTGATTCAGAGGATGGAATGGGTGTGGGCGTCGATGGCGACGGCCACGGGTGAAGGATGTGGCAGCAAGGCGCTGTTCGCGCAGTCGCGGCAGAAAAACTGACCGTGCAGAAACGTTGTCTGCTGCAGATCCACGTTGCGACCACAGACGTCGCATTCCTCAACGTCCTCGACCATCGAACGCATGCCGACGCTGATTGCGCGGAGGAGAATGGAGCTGGTAGCTGGCTTATTCATTCTGCGTTAAACAGACTGCAGAACGCTCTCGGTCGCCATACGTTGGAGACAGTAGAATCACGCCGAAACCCATCGGGTGTTGGCCTGATCGGGAAACTACGGAGATTTGGGGCGAATGAAACGCGGTTACGTAGGGAACCAAGCCTTGTGGACCGGAGATAAAGGTCGCGGGGCAATTTTTCGTGCATTGGAGGGGCGGATTCCCACAATCCGTCGCGATGTCGAAGGAAGCTGCGAAGAAGCGTCATGCCGCACTGGCGGAGGAATTGCGCGGGCACGATTATGCCTATTACGTGGAGGCGAAGCCGATCGTGTCGGATCGCGAATATGATCGGCTGTATCATGAGTTGCTCGACCTGGAGCGGGGCCATCCGGAGTTGGTCACGTCGGGTTCACCGAGCCAACGGGTGGGTGGCAAACCGCTGGAGGGGTTTGAAAGCGTTCGGCATGCCGTTCCAATGATGAGCCTCGACAACACGTACTCAGCAGACGAGGTGCGGAAGTTCGTCGAGCGCGTGCAGAAGCTTCTGCCGGGCGAGAAACTCGAATGGACGGTGGAACCGAAGGTCGATGGGGTGGCGATCTCGATTCGATACGAAGACGGTATTCTCGTGCAGGCGCTGACGCGCGGGGACGGGACGACGGGGGATGACGTGAGTGCAAACATCAAGACGATCCGAGGTTTGCCGCTGCTATTAAACACGCAGACGCCGCCGGAGATCCTGGAAGTTCGCGGCGAGGTCTACATGAGCCAATCGGGATTCGAAAAACTCAACGCCAAACGGGAGGCGGAGGGTGAGGATCGATTCGCCAATGCCCGGAATGCGACGGCGGGCACCTTGAAGCAGTTGGATTCGAGAATCAGTGCGCAACGTCCCTTGCACTTGGTGCTCTATGGGTTGGGACAAATTGCCAGCGTCGAGGTGCCGCCCACGCAGCAGGAATTTCTGGAGTGGTTGAAAGAGCTCGGGCTGCAATCGTCGGAACGCACCTGGCAATGTGCGAGTCCGGATGAACTGGTGGACGCGATCGGCAGGCTCGATGAGGTACGGGGTGACTTCGACTACGAGACCGATGGTGCGGTCATCAAACTGAATTCGATGGCATTGCGTGAACGCTGTGGTTCGACTTCGAAGGCGCCGCGTTGGGCGATTGCCTACAAGTATGCGCCGGAGCAGGCGGAGACTTCGCTGAATGACATCACGATCCAGGTTGGGCGGACGGGAGCCCTTACGCCGGTGGCGGAACTGGAGCCGGTTTTCCTGGCCGGCACGACGGTGAAGCGCGCGACGTTGCATAATGAGGAGGACATGCGGCGCAAAGATGTGCGAATCGGTGATCGGGTGATCATCGAAAAGGCGGGCGACATCATTCCGGCGGTGGTGCGGGTGGTGAAGGACAAGCGGACGGGGGCAGAGCAGGAGTTTGAGTTTCCCGCGATCTGCCCGGAGTGCGGGAGCGAGGTGGCGAAGGATAGTTCCACGAGTTCGGCGAATGTGGTGATCCGTTGTCAGAATCCGGATTGTCCGGCGCAGGTTCGAGGTCGGCTCGAACACTTCTGCTCCCGGGGAGCCATGGACATCGAAGGCGGCGGCGAGGTGATGGTCCGGCAGTTGGTGGAACGAGGCTTGGTGCTGGATGTTTCCGAGCTCTACAAGCTGAAGGCGGAAGAAGTGGCGTCGCTCGAACGCATGGGCGAGAAGTCCGCCGAGAATTTCATCAACGGCATCAAGGCCAGCAAGGATCGTGACCTTTGGCGGATGATTTTCGGCTTGGGGATTCTCCACGTCGGCGCCGGGGTGGCGAAGGCGCTCACCAGAAGTCTGCCCGATCTCGATGCAATCATGGAGGTTAACGAGGATCAACTTGCCGAGTTGGACGACATCGGACCAATTATTGCGCAGAGTGTCGCGAGTTGGTTCGACGACAACCACAATCGCCAGTTGATCGAGCGGCTGCGAAAGTATGGTCTCTCGTTTGAGAGTAGTAATTTCGCAGGTGGAGCGGCACCGGGTAAATTTGCCGGGAAAGTGTTTGTGCTCACCGGGACCCTGCCGACGCTCAAGCGCAGTGAAGCCGCCGAGAAGATCGAGGCGTTGGGAGGGAAGGCCAGTTCGAGCGTGAGCAAGAAGACGGATTACGTCGTGGCGGGTGAAGACGCGGGATCGAAGCTGGCCAAGGCTGAGAAGCTGGGCGTGGCTGTGATCGACGAGGCGGAATTGCTGCGGCTGTGTGAGGAGTGATCTGTAGAATCCGCCCGCCGGCGAGTTCGGTCGCTTAGGCGGTGAACTTCAGTGGTGTTTATCCAGATGCAGTTTCAGAAGCGACTTGCCGTAGTCATTACCGTTGGGTTCGCGCATGACGGCGTGGATGTGATCGCGAGTGGGAGGTGAGCCACGGCGACCGAGGGCGATGGGGCGTTGGTGATCGAATTCAATGATCAGCACTGGGCTGTGGATGCGGTAGTAGAAGATGGCGTCATCGGAAACTTCACCGACCCAGGCAAAACGTGTTTCGCTCAGATGCTTCTTCACCTGCGCCATCTTTACCTTGGCGTGCTCGTTGCGCAGATTGCCGACGAAGGATTGAATCACTTTCAATAGATTCTGTTTCTGTTTCCCGCTCAGTGCGGAGGCCTTGATGCCGGCATACGGAACCACTTCGTTGTCTTTGAACATCTCCAGCTGGTTGTGGTTGGTGACCTTGGGTTTGGAGAGGGTCGCCTTCTTCTGCTGGGCGGAGGAGAGCGAGCGCATGAATGCAAGGGCGGTGTCCTGTTCCTCCTGCATGATTTCCGTGCCCTTATATTTGCCGGACTTGGCGGTGATGGGTTCGGAACCCACGAAGACGGGGGCCATCACCACCTGGTCGCCGAGAACGAAATAATTGATGATGCAATGATGACCTTCGAACTGCCAGCCCCAGGGCTTGGTGAGGGAAGGTTCGCCCATGAAGCTGAGGTAATACATCCACCGGCTGTATTCGGAATGGCGACCCGTGAGTTCGGCGAGCGTCTCGTTGAGCTTCATGATGTCGAGGGTGGTCTTGACGCCCTTGGCGCTGAGGCTGGCCTGTAACAATCCGTAAGCGCTTCTGCGTTGGTCGTCGTTGAGGTCTTCAAAGCTGATGCCATCCCGATTGTAGGAGTGGACGTTGCCCCATTTGCGCCATTCGTTGCTGTCGATCGCGAAGGTGGCCTTGCTCCGCTGATCCTGGCTGAGTCCGTCGAGAAAAACCTTGGCAGCCTTCACCAGCTTCTGGTTGTCCACGCCGGTGGCCTTGATCTCGTAGAGACCGGGGATGACCTTGCCGTCGGTGGTGACGCCTTTGAACGGTTGGGCGAGCCCGGCGCGTTCGCGTTCCAACCAACGGTTCCCACCGCGCCGGCGATTCTGAGCGGTGACGGTCAGTTCGGTGACCAGGAGACCGAGAAGAACGAGTGCAATCGTGCGTGACATGGCGGGATGAAAAGCCAATCCCGTCAAAGTTGCACGAACATATCGGAGCAGACGATTTGGTCGTCCAGTTGGTTCTTTTGGTAGGAGAGATGGTTGTCGGCGTGTGGGAGTACAATGATGACGGACGCGCTGAATCGGATGGTGTGTAGCCGATGGCTTGATCACCGACGGGCTTGATGGCGACTCCACAGCACTCGCTTTCCTGGGGCAGGTGCAGTTGAAGCAACTTCGCAAAACCTGGCTGCGAGAAAATCGAGTTTACGGATCGGGATTGCGAGGGCGGGAGCGCGGACGTAGGGTCGCCTTCACGCATGAATCGGATTGTAGTTTTCCTGTTGTTGCTGCTGGTGACCGACCTCGGAGCGGCGCGGCGTCCCGCTTGGACGAGTTCGCGGATCAAGGGCTCGCCGCATCCACCGGCGCCGTATCGGGTGGAGATCGCGTTCCCGCTCCTGAATTTTAACAACCCGGTCGAAATGATGCCCGAGCCGGGTGCCAATCGTTTCTACGTGGCCGAGTTGAACGGGAAGATATTCCGTTTCGACAATCGTCGTGGCGCGCAAGCAGTACAGGTGGCGGATTTGAAGCAGGACCTGCCCAAATTCCTGCGTATCCTGGGTTTTCAATTCGATCCGAACTTCCAGCGGAATCGACACGTTTACATCTGCCTGAATACCGAAAACAAGACCCTCGAGGGTTCGCGGATTTCACGCTTCACCATGCGGGACACGGATCCGCCGACGCTCGATCCCAAGAGTGAGCGCGTCATCGTCAAGTGGCGTTCCGGTGGCCACAACGGTTGCTCCATTCACTTCGGAGCGGACGGCTACATGTATTTTTCCACCGGTGATGCCGAAGTGCCGAGCCCGCCCGATCCGCTCGATACCGGGCAGGACATTTCGGACCTCCTCGGTTCGATTCAACGCATTGATGTTCATCGCTCTGAAGGCGGAAAGAACTACGCGATCCCGGCGGATAATCCCTTCGTGAAGACACCCGGCGCGCGTCCGGAAGTTTGGGCTTACGGATTTCGCAATCCGTGGCGGATGAGTTTCGATCGCGACACGGGTCGTTTGTTGGT
>JBMYQZ010000090.1:0-12166 GCA_049601855.1 Limisphaerales bacterium
GACAACGCGCGAATCTTGTTCTTCTCGTCAGGTTCGTTATTGCGGCGACCGGGCAGGACGGCTCCCACGGGATTGTACAACGGCTCATCCATTGTGATCCGTCGATGCAGACGCGTGGCCATGTTCGCCAAGTGCAGTCCCCGCGGATCAACGAGATCAGGTCGGGTCTGCAGGTAACGAGGATTCTTCGTGACGGCACCGTCGATACGCCGTGGTTCTGAATTGCAGATAAAGTAACCCGCACCGTCTTCCGCTCCATCCGCCTCCAGAATGGCGTCGCGCATCGGATCGGTAAACCGCCCGAACTCTTCAAAGTCCTCGATGACCTCCTTCAACTCGCCCTTATCCAGGGGGTGATAATTCGAGAAGAAATTGCCATCGACGGAGAAATCCGTCTCCGTCTGTTTGTCGTAGCCCGGAACGATCGCATCATCGGGACGCTGGAACAGCCGGTTCTCGCAGTTCTCAATGAACTTGATCGATGGCTCACTGACCCACCAAGGCAGTTTCTCCAACCGCTCGGACGGGACCACCACAGAGGCTGAAATATCGTCCTCCATCTGGATTTTCGCCGCCGGGTGAAAATCCTTTCGCAAGCTGAACACGCGCCATGAACCATCCGCTTCAAAGCCGACCCGCAGATAACTTGAGACCAGTTTGCGATTGTCCAGACGCAACTCGTTCCCGGGCACACCGTTGATCACGTCCACGCTGAAGTGCGAGCGCCAATCCTCGCCCCATTCGTCCCGATGAAACCGTTTGACCACGAACACAAGTTCCTTGATGTGCTGCGGGATGGAGTCCAGCCACTCATTGTATTCGTCTGAGTAATCCCGATCGGAGGGGGTCAGCAACTTGATGACCGAACCCAAAGAACGTTGGTGACTCAGGATCGGACGATCATCCGCCCCGTCCTTCGAATCATCACAGAATCGCTGCGAGTAATCCTTCGTCAGCATTTCCTCCACCTTCTGGAAATCCTCCTCGAAATGGGCAACGAAAACCGGCCCTTGGATGATCGCGTCAGAAATTGATTTGGAGATTTCGGATTTGCCACCGCCGGACACCGTGCAGGGTTTGTGGCAGAACAGGCCTTCGGCCACCGTGCCAATCAGGCGCCATGCCCTGCCCTCGGCCGGTTTCTCCACGTGCACCTTGTAACCGCTCGGTCGCACGTAGGTGTAGCCGGCCAGCAGTTTCAACTCCTGCTCACCCGCATTCGTATTCCAACTCACCCGCCGTTTGTGCAGGTCAAACAGGACATCCTCCGGCACGTAGACAATATCTTCGTAGACCTTGTCCACCCCGTAACCCTCGTCGTGAAAGTCGATCGCATCGGAATACTTCTCACGCACTTCCCCGAAGGTGTGCCCCATCGCCTTGACGTGCAGGAATCCGCTGAATTCCTCGCCCAAGTCATAGCTCGGATACGCCAGGGCGCCGCCCGCATGTTCCTCTTCGCAAAGCCCAAACAGGTTTGCGGCAAAACTGATCTGCGTCTTTACCTCCTTCTTGCAATAACCGAAGTAGTTATCCGCGATCATGGTGACCACGACGCCATTCGCATCACGGGCAGTGAGTTTGAAGGCACCACCGTCGTTGTATTTTTCTTCCGGATCGCTCCAGCACATCGCATGCGCCTTTTGCAACTCGGTCGCCTCATCCACGTGCGGCAGCCCGACTTCCTTCTTCGTTACGTTGATCAGATGCGGGGCCAGAATTACGCAACCGCTGTGCCCGGACCAATGATCGACATCCAAGCCGGCATCATTCGCCGGCAGATACGGATCGCCGGCATTGCCGAAGATGCTCTCCACAAAATCGAGATTGCCCACGAGGTTGCCGGGCGCGAAGAAACGCACTTCAAGCGATTTGCGCTCGGTGAAACCGGGCACTTCGGGACACATCGTCGGCCGCAGTAACAACGACACCCAACACTCCGCTTTCTCTTCCTGCGAATCCGTAAACGGCAGGCGCATCAATTCCGGCGGCGGCTGCAATGCCTTTTCCAACATCAACGCAAACGTCCCTTGCGGCACTGCCCGCTTGTCCGCGGGAATCGGCAAACCGCCCTCGGCTACATGAAACACACCCTTGGTCGTCCGCCGATCCTTCGCCGGATTATGAAGGATGCCCTTCCGGGTGCGATAGGTGCTGACGATGTCCGAAACGAATTCGTCCTTATCCGGCGGCAACGACAAGGCCCGCGCCACGCCATGCCGATCGAGCACAAAGGTTTGCGATGGCAAACGAACCCGCTTGGGTGAACCATCCAGATAGAGGTCCAGCCAGGACTGGATCCGCTTGTCCGCCGGACACAGATACTTCGACAACACGCGATCGGTTTCCCGATGTCTGGCCAACAGGGATTCGGCCAAGTCGTGAAACTCAGCCCCTGCTCCACCTTCGACCGTGGGACACCCCAAGGCCGCAAGCTTCAAATTGATGTAGGTGATCATCCGCTGACCCGTCAGCGAATGTTCCGGCCCACCAAGACCGATCCGGCGTTGTAATTCCGCGCTATCCATAAAATCGCGCGGAGTTTACGGACGACCAACGATCAGGTAAAAGAATTTGGAATAATTCTATTCATACGACTGATAAGTAGGGTTTTTTTGGTCATTGCGAACCGTTTTTTTGTGACCGGCGCAGGAGCGCTGCCGAATTGCATTCGCCAGATGTCTTCATTTCCTGAGCCTCTCCGCCGTCTCCCACGCCTCGATTTCCCAGCCCTTCCAATCGGATCGGACCGGTTTGGCGTTTTTCTCCGGCAGGCGTTCACGGAAAGATTCCAGCACCTTCGCATGCGTTGCCTGCTTCGCGAGATTGTGCCATTCGTGAAAATCAGTTCGCATGTCGTAGAGTTCCTCACTGCCATCGCCGTAGCGGATGTAGTGGAAGTCGGTTGTGCGCAGGGAATGGTTATTGGGGCAGAACGTGCTGAGGATCGGTCGATCCCACTCGGCATTGGGCGACTTCAACAGTTTGCGCAGACTCAAGCCGTCCAAGTCCGCTTTCTCTGGTAGTCCCGCCAGATCAAGCAGGGTCGGAAAGAGATCAATCAATCCAACAGGTCGTTTCGTCAATTGCCCCTTCGTGAATCCAGGAGCCGAAATGATCATCGGCACGCGAACGCCGTCTTCCCACAACGAGCGTTTCGCCCAGCGTTCCTTCTCGCCGAGATGCCAACCATGATCGGACAACAGGACGACGATCGTGTCTTGCGCGTAGTCACTCGCATCCAAGGCGTCCAGCACCCGCCCGACCTGCGAGTCCACAAAAGCCACGCTTGCCAGATAACCTTGGATCGCTTTCTTCCACTGCGGCTGATTCTTCAAAAACCATTCATGCCTCGGTGCTGGATGCCCAATGGTCAGTTGTTTGCCATACTCCGGAAGATCAGCGCGATCCCCCTTGATGACCTTGGGCAACTCGATCTCTGACAGCGGGAAGTGATCAATCCACTTCGGCGGCGCATACATCGGCACATGCGGACGCCAGAATCCCGCCACCAAAAGGAATGGCTTCTCCTGCTTCGCCGACAAACGCTCACTCACCCAACTCGCCACCTGGTAGTCAGGCATTTCAGATTCATCCTCCGGATACGCGCCCCAGTCCCACAACTTGTGGCCTTCCTTGTGATTGAGTTTCTCCTTGGGCAAGGGACCAAAGCCGCCCATTCCCCCACCGTGTTCATCGAAATAGCGTTTCTCGTTTCCGCCATGCACGAACTTGCCAGCGCCCATGGTATGGTAGCCAGCCGCCGAAAAATGCTCCATCAGCACATCTCCCTTCTTTCGGTTCTTGAAGCCGACCAGTGAAGGTTGCAAGAAATACATACCGGTCGTTGACGGATATTTGCCTAGAACCATCGACGCTCGCGAAGGGGTGCAGATCGGCGCCTGACAATGAGCACTGGCAAACAGAGTGCCGCGGCGGGCAAGTCGATCGATGTTGGGGGTGTAGGCGTTGGGATGACCTCCCAGACAGCCGACCCAGTCATTCAGGTCGTCGATGGAGATAATGAGGATATTGGGGTTTGGTTTATCCGCTGCAGTCGACCGCAGTAGGACGGCGACGAACGCCACCACGCCAACCCATAGGTATTTCGTTTTCATTGCATGCTTTTCAATTGTTTCTGCAGTTCAGCAAGCCCGGGGGTATCGGGAGCCAGTCTTGTCACCAAGTCGAGATGTTGTGCCGCGAGAGTTGGATTGCCATTGGTCACACTGACAGCACCGAGGACGTAATGCAGATAGATGCTTTCGTAATGCAGGCCGGCCGTTACAACGGCCGCGGACTCCTCGCCCCGCTTCGAGGCACACAACGCAAACGCGAGACGACTGCGGGCACCGTGATTTTCAGGCCATATCTCGAGCGTTTTTCGCAACGGCCCGACAGCCTCCTCAATACGACCAAAATCGAACAAGTGTCGGCCCAAGTGGAAATTCGCCTCGCGATCCTCCGGCTTCTCTTTCAATACACCACGCAGGAATGCTTCAGCTGCCTCGGCGCGGCCTTGGCGCATCAGTGCGAGGTAGGCGCGATCCTCGAAGGATTCCGCCTCAAAAGACTTCGGGGCAGCCATTCTACCTGCCAGCTGAATCGCCTCGAGATCCCGCTCTCTCATTTCGTAGGGCGGTTTCGGCAACGATTGATCGGTCAGTTCCTTCAGCAACTCAGCCGCGATTTGGCTGCCTTTGGCGTTGGGATGCATACCGTCGCCGCGCACCGTAAATTCCAGCCGCGGGTTAGGACGAGCATTCATGTTTGCCCAACGCTCCTCAAAGGGCCGCGACAGGCGAACCACCGGCAAACCATTCATCTCCGCAAGTCGCTCCACCACCATCGCTTCGCCAGGTCGCTCACGCTGGTCGCCGATGATGTTGTCGCCAAAGCCCGGCCACATCGCGATCAAGACCTGAAACTGATGCTCGTTCGCGAGCTCCCGCAATCGCGCCAAACCGGCCACCACATTATTGTCGCCAATGGCGTCATGATTTCTCGTGGTGGGATCTGCCTCCTCGGCAAAATCAAACCAGTTGTTTCGCAAGGCCAGCCAGCGATACAATTCGGAAGAAACGAAAAGGTGTTTCGCCCATGCGGGCCGCTCGTGCACACCACCACCAATTGTATGTTCGGGGTTGAAATTGTCGTAGTCATTGTAAACGAAGACCACCACCACCAGGTCTGGTTGAAATGCGACCCCTTTGTCCGCGAGCAGGTTCACTTCTGACAGCGTGCAATAACCCGACGTCCCAAAATTCAGCACCTCCGTCTTGTCGCCGGAATACAACCGCTCCCAGTGCTGGGTGACGGTGTCGTGATCGGCGACGTAGTTGATACCCTCCACTACTGAGTCACCAAGCACCAGGATACGTCGCACTCCGGGTCGTTTCTCCAACTCGCGCGACCGGTCACGGAAACCGTGCGAATTCGAGGTGGCTCTACCAACTTCAAATTCACGCGAGAAGTTCGGCTTAATCTCATAATTCAGTAACGCATTCGTGGAGCGTCGGTAAAAGGAATCGTCATCGGCCAACCAGATGGCATGCACGGGAGGAGCGAGACGCATCACCCGGACGCCGGCCTCACAAACCAACAGGCCAAAGGCCGAGGATACCGTCAACAGCCACCACTTGCCGTGGCGCCTCAAGTGCTGACCGACGCGACCGGGCATGACTCAAAGAGTGAGTTCCTTTTCGACCTTCTTCCCTCCCCGATCGATCACCGCCTTGACTTTGTTGCCCTTCTTCTTGGTCGAGAGGAAACGCCCGATGTCCGCCACGTTTCTCATCGGTTTGCCATCGAGAGACAATAACACGTCGCCCTTGGCAATGCCGCCTTTGCCAGCGGGCTGTTCGGCCGTGACGTTGAGGACCCGGACGCCATCGCCGCCATGCTCCGGATCGATCTGGATGCCAAGCAACAAGCGTGGGCGGCCTCGTCGCACAGGATTACCGTCGGCTTTGGTAAACTTGGGGCGCTCCGGCGCGTTGGACAACCTATTCGCGATGCCATAGGCCATTCGCGTCACCTCTTGGATCTCCTTCTTGTCAATCTTCTCCCAATCGTCGGTGGGCTTGTGATAGTCGTCGTGTTTGCCAGTGTAAAAGAACAGAACCGGCATGTTCTTGTTGTAGAAGGACGTATTATCGCTGGGCGCCTTGCCGCCGTAGGTCAGTGTCACCTTCAAATCGGTTTTCATCCCGGCCCGTTTAATCATCTCAGGAAAACCCGGCGAAGTTCCGACACCGCCAACGTCCAAGCCGGAGGCTCCTCGGCCGACCATATCGAGATTGATCATGGCAATCGTGTTGGTTAACGGAATCAGAGGTTTGTCCACGTAGTAACGTGATCCGAGGAGCCCGCGTTCTTCCGCGTTGAAGGTCATGAAAAGGATACTGCGTTTCGGCCGTTCTTTGGCACTGGTAAAAGCCTGCGCCATTTCCAACACCGCAGAAGTGCCGCTCGCATTGTCGTCGGCACCGTTGTGAATGAAATCCCCATCACCCTTATTGCGCCGATCGCGACCGAATCCGACGTGATCGTGATGTCCGCCAATGACGAGGTATTCGTTCTTTAATTTTGGGTCCGAACCCTCGAGCAAACCGATGACGTTGTTCACCGTCACCTTTTGCCGTTCGATTTTCACCCTCAGGGTCGCCAGGATGGTGGGTAACTCGAAGGAGTCGGTGCGTTGTCCAATATCAATCCCCTTCACCACATCCTTCAGATCTTTTCCAGCCGTCGCCATCCAGTCCTGGACCATTCCGTAGCGCACCCACATGAAAGGAATGGAACCTTTCTGCTCCCGGATTCGATAGGGCCCGCCATCAAACATCTCCTTCACCGATTTGTGTTCCGCACCGGCGTCCAGGATCAAGACGGCCCTCGCGCCGTGTGCCTTGGCGTTGGCTAGTTTCGTGTTGAAAAGCGCGTGGCGATTGGGAGTGCCCCGACTGCCATTCTTGAACTTGCTGTCATCGCGGCTCGAGTCCGGTGAGCGACGCAGAATGAGCGCGATTCGGTTGGTGACATTGATGCCCAGATAATCGTCGTAATCGACTTCCGGGGCGGTGATCCCGTAGCCAGCGAACACGACCTTCCCGAACGCGTCGCCCTCATTGATGTTGTCCATCGGCAGAAAATCCTCGCCCACCTTTAGTATCTGTCGATCCGCCTTGACGCGCACAACCATCCGACACTTCCTGCCCAACTCCGGGTTCATGGCGATCTTGAAGGGCTGAAGGTAGGAGTCGCCTTTACCCAAGGGCTTCAACCCAAAGGATTTGAACTGTTTCGCCACGTAGGCCGTCGCTTCAGGATTGCCCGGCCCACCGGATTCGCGCCCCTTCAACTTGTCGTCCGCGAGGAACTGGATGTGGTTCATCAAATCGCTGGTGGTTATCGAATCAACCGCCGCACCGTGACTGAACGGAGCCAAGGAGAGTAAAGCCAATGTAATCGTCGTTCTCATGATCCTTTTGGAAACGCGCAAGATTTCCGCGCCAACCAATCCGCATCAAGCATCAATCGCCACAAAAATGATTGCCAAACCCGCCGCGCAGTGCCCCGATGTCGCCATGAAATCAACGTGGATTTGCTGGTCATTGCTTTTGTGTCTCTGCGCGCATGCCGCCGACCAGAAACCGGTCGATCACTTCCGCCAACTCGACGAGATCTGGCCGACCCCAAATGAAATCCGCCGTCCCTCGGGTGCGCCGGGCAAGGCTTACTGGCAGCAGCGCGCCGACTATTCGATCAACATCGAACTCGACGACGCAAAGCAGACCCTCACTGGTTCCGAGACCATTACCTACTTCAACAATTCCCCGGACGATCTCACCTACCTGTGGCTCCAACTCGACCAGAATCGCTACGAGACCGATTCCCACGATTGGCTCACCTCCACAACCGCGGACCCAAATGAACTCTCGTATCAAGGGTTCAAAGGCTTCCTCTATCGCGAGAAGTTTCAGGGTGGATTCAAGATCAGCTCGGTGAAGAACGCCGCCGGACGTCCCCTGAAACACGCGTTGATTCACACCATGTTGCGGATCCACCTGCCTCAGCCGTTGAAGAAAGGCGAGCGGTTCGCGTTTTCCATTGATTGGAAATTCAACATTCCGGATGCGAAGTCCATCCGGGTCCGCGGCGGCTACGAGTATTTTGAGAAAGACAAGAATTACAGCTATGCCATCGCGCAATGGTATCCGCGCATGTGCGCCTACACCGACGTCCATGGCTGGCAGAACAAGCAGACCTTGGGAAGCGAGTTCACCTTGGAGTTCGGGGACTATGATGTCCGCATCACCGCCCCGGATGATCATATCGTCGCTTCCACCGGCGAACTTCAAAATCCAGGCGAAGTCCTCACCGCCGTACAGCGCAAGCGCCTCCAACAGTCGCGCACCGCGAAAAAGCCGGTCATGATCGTCACCCAAAAAGAGGCGACGGCAAATCAATCGACGAAGCCGAAAGGCCGGAAGACCTGGCACTTCAAGGCCAAACGGGTTCGTGACTTCGCCTTCGCGTCCTCCCGGAAATTTCTCTGGAACGCGCAGGGATTCAAACTCGGCAAACGAACCATCATGGCCATGTCCTACTGGCCACCGGAAGGCGAACCGCTCTGGAGCAAGTATTCGACCGAGGCGGTCGTTCACACGATCAAGACCTACTCCAAGTTCACCTTTGACTATCCCTACCCCGTGATCATCTCGGTGAACGGTCCAATCCCTGGCATGGAGTACCCGATGATCACTTTTCAGAACCCCCGCCCCGAAGAAGACGGCACCTATTCCAAGAAGACCAAATACGGCCTCATTGGGGTTATCATTCACGAGGTCGGGCATAACTGGTTCCCCATGGTCGTCAACTCCGACGAACGCCGCTGGCGTTGGATGGATGAAGGTCTCAATTCCTTCGTGCAGTTCCTCGCCGAACAGGAATGGGAAGAGGATTACCCCTCACGTATCCTTGACCCGTCTCGCCGCGCCCCCTTCCTCGGCTACCTCCAGCGCGTGAATAAGATGCCGATCATGACCACTGCAGATTCCCTGATCTCCGGCGGCTACAATGCCTACAGCAAACCCACTTTGGCCCTCAGTATTCTTCGTGAATCCATCCTCGGTCGTGAAAACTTCGACTTTGCTTTCCAACAGTATGCCCGTCGCTGGATGTTCAAGCGCCCCACTCCCTACGATCTCTTCCGAACGATGGAAGATGCGTCTGGCCAGGATCTGGATTGGTTTTGGCGGGGCTGGTTCTATTCCACCGACCACGTGGACATTGCCGTGAAGAAATTCACTCGCTACCGCCTCGATACTCTGAATCCCGAGATCGAAAAGGCCGAGAAACGCAAGCAGCGCGCCGCCCTCCCCACTCCCGTGATCCGTGAAAAGAATCGTCCGATCGAGAAACTCGCCGAACACAACCCCGCGCTGAAAGACTTCTACAACGATCACGACGACCTCGCCGTCCTTCCGGGAGATCGAGAATCCTACACCAAGCTCCTGAAAGGCCTGAAGCCGGAGGAGAAGCAACTCCTTCAGACCAAGGGGAATTTCTACCTGGTGGAATTCGAAAACATTGGCGGGATTGTCATGCCCCTTTTCCTTAAGATCGAACACACCGATGGCACGCATCGTTCCCTCCGTCTCCCCGCCGAAATCTGGCGCTACGGCTCAAGCGATCTGGCGCGTTTCATCGTGTCGAAGAAGGAAATCCGCAGCATCGAGTTCGATCCCCAAGATGAACTCGCGGATGTGAATCGCGAGAACAACGTGTTCCCGAGAAGGCCGGAGACGAAGACCTTCCGGCTCCAGAAGACGCCCAAGGCCAAGAACGCGATGCAGAAAGCAAACGCCGCGAAGAAGAAAAAGAAGTAGTCTACTTCTCCGCGTCCTCGCTCACCCCACAGGCGCGCAACAAGGTTTCGTGCACGATCAGATCCGTCTCGGGCGTGATCCCCAACGGCTTCTTGCTGCGGATCGTATCAGCCAATTCCTGAATCTCGCCGACGTAGCGGCGGTAAGGCGGAAACTCAACCGATTGCTTGCCTTTCGTGTACGGACCGGCCGCTTTGCGCAGATCCAATTCCATGACCGGTCGATCCAAGGGACGGATCAGTGCGTTCCCGTTCGTGCCGTAGACATGGATTTGACGATGCGAGCCTCCGGAATGATGCAGGATCGTGCTGCCAACGATCGCCGTCGCTTTCGGATAATCGAGCACGGCGATGGTGTTATCCTCAATCTCGTCGCCGTAGTCACCAGAGGTCTTGTTGTAGGCATTCACCTTGGTCGGCCGACCGAGCATCCGCACCACTGGATCGATCACATGGCAGCCGAGTTCGAACATCGTTCCCCCCGGAAAATTGTTCATCAGCCGATCGGTTACGCTCTGTAGCTTGCCGATCTCGGCCTTCACCAGATAAACCTCTCCGAGCCACCCATTGCGGACGGCTTCGAGCGCGGCATTGATGCCGGGATTGAAGCGCCACATGTAGCCCATCTGCATGAGCACCTTCTTCGAAGTGGCAATGGCCTCCAGTTCCTGGAATTCCAGCAAGGTCATCGTTGGTGGCTTTTCGAGGTGCAGATGTTTCCCTGATGAAAGGACAGTCTTGCCGTGTCGATAGTGATCCTCGACATCTGATTCGACGAAAATCACCTGAGCATTGGCCAGAAGATCTTCCTCGTCGATGGCCTTGATTCCGAGCTTTGCGTATTTCTCGCGGACAGATTCCGACTCCTCGACGATTCCAATGATGTTCCACGTCTCGGGTTGCTCGAGCAGGACCTTTGCCTTGCCCAAACCGTGGCTGTGCGAGCCACCCAGAAAGCCCACCGCGATGCGATTGTCCCCAGGTGAGGTCGCATCCTGAGCCAGTAGATCAACCGCGGAGAGACTGGCGAGGGTAATTGAGCTGGCAAGGAATTCGCGGCGATCCATAACGTGCGTTTCTTTTGGACGTTTCCGTATTCATTCGCAAATCAATTTGCTTGCTGGGGCGAAATTTAGGTTCATTCACGTATGAGCTTCTTCGAGCAGCACTTCAAGCCCGCCGCAGATGTCTTCAACGTGGAGACCAAGGGCGCCGGGCCGGACGGTAAACTTCCGCTCACCGCCGAAATGCTGAACGAGCGCCCCTCCGGCGATATCTTTGGATGGACTCAAAACGCCGGCATGGGCTGGAAAGCTGCTGAACTAGGGCGGAAACAGTTCCTCATCCTTAACACGCACGGCGGTGTCCGCGCCCCCGACGGCCGCCCCATCGCACTCGGATACCACACGGGCCATTGGGAAATCGGTCTCTTGGTGGAAAAGGCGGCGGAGACATTCGCCAGCAACAACGCCATTCCTTTTGCGGCGCATTGCTCCGATCCCTGCGATGGCCGTTCCCAAGGGACCAGCGGGATGTTCGACTCCCTTCCCTACCGTAATGATGCCGCGCAAGTTCTGAGGCGCTTGGCCCGCTCGCTCCCCACCCGCTCCGGAGTTATGGGCGTAGCGACTTGTGACAAGGGCATGCCCGCGATGATGATGGCCCTCGCCGGTCTGAAGAATCTCCCCTGCGTCCTTGTTCCGGGCGGAGTCACACTGCCTCCCATTGAAGGCGAGGATGCGGGTGTCGTGCAGACGATCGGCGCGCGTTTCTCCCACCAATTGATCACTCTTGAGGAAGCTTCCTTGGCCGGTTGTCGCGCCTGCGGCTCTCCCGGAGGTGGCTGTCAGTTCTTGGGCACGGCTGCGACTGCACAAGTGGTAGGTGAGGCCTTGGGATTGAGTCTCCCCCATTCCGCCTTGGCTCCGTCCGGACAACCGGTCTGGTTGGACATGGCGGCGAAATCTGCCGAAGCCTTGCTCCAACAGGAAGCACTCGGGCTCGATTCCTCCTACGTACTCACGGACGCGAGCATTCGCAACGCCATGGTGGTTCATGCGGCCTTTGGTGGCTCCACGAATCTCCTCCTGCACATTCCCGCCATTGCGCATGCGGCGGGACTGCGTCGACCCACCGTCGATGACTGGAGCCAGGTAAACCGAGAAGTGCCTCGTCTCGTCAGCGTCTTGCCGAATGGTCCGGTGCATCACCCCACGGTTCGAGTATTCCTTGCCGGCGGTGTCCCGGAGGTCATGCTTCACCTCCGCGAGCTGAAGC
>JBMYQZ010000091.1:0-12108 GCA_049601855.1 Limisphaerales bacterium
CTCCACCGCAGCCAGCCGATCTCGCAGGAGATTCGGATTATCCAACGACTCTTCGCTGACCGCCTCGATTTCCTTGAGCAACTCATCCGCATTCGGCAACTCGGGTGATTGGGCTCGAGGATGGATGGTCGTCTGGTCTCCGCCCTTGATCTCAGCCTCGATCACCTCGCGAACCGCCGAACGCAGCAATTCGCGCTGTTCTTCAAGATCCCAGATGTGCTCCATCACCCACAAATCGCTCACATGCGCCATCGCCCGATCACAAAGGATCGCACTGGCCGCCACCAGTCGCTGCACCTTTACGGCGCGACGATCGGATACTGGAATCCCGATTCGCCGCAGTTTCGCAACCAAGGTCGCATACAGCTCACGCAGGGAATCCAGGTTCACGTTGCCCACCTGTTTCCGTAGCGTTTTAACCTCCGCAAGCTTCAGGGCGTTGGGCTCCTCGCCTTTGCGTTTTTCCAGGTTCCAGCCGCTCTGCAGCAACTGGCTCAAGGAATCATCAGTCACGTTGTCGCTCCGCGCCCGCAGCAGGAAGCGATCGAACAAGGCTCGCAGGGAATCGTCTTCCGGCAAGTGATTGCTCGCCCCCACCGCCATCAGAAACGGCAGGTCCATCGTCTCACGACCGCGACGCAGCACATGCTCGTTCAGCACGGTCAACAGACTGTTCAAGATCGCCGAATTCGCATTCAGCAACTCGTCCAGGAAGATGAACCCCGCCTCCGGCAACATGCCCTCCGTATTGGTTTCCAACACGCCCTCCCGCAGTTTGCGGATATCAAAGGGACCAAACAGCTCGTTCGGTTCCGTAAATCGTGTCAGCAGGTATTCGAAGGTCTCGCCCTCGATTCGCCGCGAGAGCTCATGTACGATGGCGCTCTTGGCGGTGCCCGGTGGGCCCAGCAAGAAGAGATTCTCACCCGCCACCAAGCCGATCCCCAGCAGATCGATGATCACATCCTTGCCGACGAAGGTTTGCTTCAGTGGCTGCAACACTTCGCTCTGGAGTCGCTTGACGATGGGGCCGATCTCCGTGTCCATGCGCGGTCAAGATACGCAGGAATGAATCGATGGCAATCCTCGGCCTATTCCAACCATCCGGCCGACCGCTCCCCGAGCGCATCCATCACCGCGAGCTTCACCTCGTCCCGGAACACACAATCGGCCGCCTTGCACGCAATCACGCGATCAACAAACAGTGCCCTTAGCGCTGCGTTCTCCCACAATTGCTTCAAGCGAGACTTTGATCTTTCTCCCGCCTTCACGCCCACGGACGACAAGGGATAACAGGCACTCAAGTCCTTCAGCGCACGCGTCAACTCATCCCCGCTCGCAATCGACTCCGCCCGGCGATGCAACTCCGGAAGCCAGCAGAAGGTCAGATCAATGGAATACTGGCGTGAGGAGTCGTCCTGACCGGAACAATCATCCTGCAGATCGGCACCGATCATCTCCGCCGGCAATTCCCGGAACATCAGGAACTGGCCTATCCGATAGACCTTTCTCGCGGCCCATACCGCCTGTTCGCGATTCAGGGCCGGCAACGGCCCAATCATTTCCAATCGACGCCGTTCATCCATTTCCTCCAGGCAACGCACGGCGTCCGCCTCTTCCGCTGGCTCCAAAACCCGCGCTTTCGATGATTCGTACACCAGCGTCCCATCCCGTCCGAGCGCCTGAAGAAATTCCACCAGATTCATCAGCGTTTCCGGATGCGTAATCGTCGAGCGTACGGAAAATTCAGCGGGCTATCCGCCGGCATACCCTTCAGCAGCTTCTGCAATCTTTCGCGCTCCGCCACGACTTCGGAGACGTTTGCCCGACTCAAGTTGTGTAATTCATTCGGATCGCTTAGCAGGTTGTAGAAGCGACCGTTGGAATAGATCTTGTACTGCCAGTTGGCGAGGATCCGGTCCGTCCCATATTGCGAGAAGATCCATTCCCGTGGCCTTCCCCGGTCGCCGCGCAATTGTGGTACCAAGGAACGACCATCCAGCTTTCGCCCCTTTGGCAACCTGGCACCGGCCAATTCGATCAGGGTCGGAAACAAATCCGTGAAGTCGGTCAACTCCTCGATCACCTGATTTCGCACGTGATGGGTACCGTAAAAGACCAGGGGAACTTTGATCGACGGCTCTCGCAGATTGTGTGATCCCGTATCAATGCGCTCCCGCGTGAGAATGATGATTGTCTGTCGAGTCAGTTTCAATTCGTTCAGGGTGTTTACCAACGCTCCAATCAGCTGATCGACGGATTTCACACTCCCATTCCCCAATCGCGCATACAGAAAGAACGGACGATCCACGTTCTTGCGAACAAACCCGATGACAAAACTCTGCGCGGCGGATTCAACGGGGTGCAGTTCCGAGCGGAGAAACCCATGTTGAAGCACTGATGCTTCCTTTCGTTGGTCGTTCAGCGGCCACCTCCCGACTAATCCGGTCGTGTAACCACGATCTCGCAAAGGCCTCGCCACGACAACCTCTCGTCCAGGAGACAACGATGGCTCGCCCCATTTTTCCACGTCATTGTGCCAAAGCCAACCCTGTCGAAAGGGGTAACGGCCTGTCAACAAGGTCACCATGGTCACCGTCTCACCCGGAGACACGTAGAAGTTATCAAATCGGGCACCGCCATTGGCCAGTCGATCGATCTGGGGCAGCGGAGTAGCCTTGGAACCATAGGAGCCCAGCCGATCGAAGGTAACGCAATCCGCGGTGATCAAGACGATGTTTGGCCGGTCGGTTCTCGTGGCGGCCGAGCCTTGGGAGATCATTGACCAGACACAGAATATCCATGCGTAACGCACGGCTTCAGTCTGCCCCAGTCGCGGAAACATCGGAACCGCTTTTGTGCCAGTAGTCAGGCAGCCCTTGCTTCGTTGCGACGAGGATTTCGAGGATATCCTGCTTGGCACGGGGAGAGATATTCATGAACGGCTCGGACTTGTCCGTGCCGGTCAGAATGTCGTGCAGGCGTTGGAGCAGATGCAGCCGCATCACATCCGGGATGGAGTCAAAGGACGGCGAATGGATCAGGAAGCTGCAAGGATACTTGAACAACCGGCGCTTCAGATCGAACTCTCGCAGGCTTCTCTTCTTTTCGTCAATCGGCCCCTGTTCTTCAAACCAGGACACGAAGCCGGCATTCCCTTTCACCTCTCCGGTCAGCGGAGTTTCGTCAACGAACAAGAGATAACGAAGAAACCCGTCGACCTGGTGTCGAAGATAACGGATGTGCCCGTAGCGATGCATCATGATGCGGGTCTCAAAATTCATCCGGGTGATAAAATTGTGCATGTGCGTCTGGTGGTCGTGCACCATCAACGCAACTACATCGCTGCCGTTGCGGATATAGCCGTTGACGTTCACGAATTCGGTCAGGCTCGTGCGGTTGCCGCGATGCCTGGGATCATCAGTCTTGGTCTGCAACTCTTCGGGACCAATCCGATTGCCACGATGGGGCTGTTTACTGGTGTCTCCGGTCACGAACCAGCCCGCCCAACGTTCGGCCAGGGGCGTGCGATGGTTGACCTCGCTCGCGGCGTCGAGCAAATCCGGTTCGCCCACGAGATCCGTCCCCACCGAGCGCACCACATGTCCGGGCACTCCCATCGAGCGGGCGGATTGGTGACAGTTCAAACACTGCGAATTGGAGCGGAACTCCGGACGCTTCCGATTGGTCATGTCGAGGTCATAGAAGACGGCGCCATTGACCGGATCAACCTCGGAAATCTCCATGATGGGTGCCCCGGGAATCCAGCCGAGATACACGTCGTCATTGAAATACAAGGCCCGGGGGTTTTGCGGCGAGATGCTGTTCCGCTGCAACGAAGTCTTGGAGAACACCAGCATCTGTGAATTCGGCGACACCTTCAACTCGCGCATCAACGCAGGCAGCCAGCCCCAGTCTTCGTCGTATTTAAGCTTCGTTTTACCGAGCTTCACCCGCTCGATCAGTTTCGCGACGGGACCGGTGCGGTCCGCGGAGTCGTAGCGGATCGGCTCCTCGTAAATCGGCACGGGATGCAACGCTCCCTGAAAGTCGGATTGCGCCATCCCCCCGGTGACCATGAGGGCACCGACGCACATCGTTTCCAGCAATCCGATTCTCATAACCTTCAGTTTGACATCCGGGACTTTCCCGAAATTTGCAGGAATTGCCAAACCTTCGCCGTTCATTGTCACGAAACTGGATTTGAATTCCGGGACGCCTCCCCTAAGACTCCACACATGATTTCACGCAAAATCGGCAAGATCATTCGCGGCAACGCGACGCCTTTTCAGATTTTCTCCGCCTGCATCCTGGGCTCCATGGTGGCTTTTCTGCCCGGTTTGACCCAGGCGCCGGGGATGCTCGTCATCCTTTTCTTCGCTCTCGCCATCCTGAACGCCAATCTCACCATGGCCTTGCTGGTGGGGTTGATCGCCAAGTTGGCCGCCATCGCCCTGACTCCCGCATCCTTCAGCGTCGGCCGCTTCCTCCTCGACGGCCCCACCAGCGGATTGTTCCAAAGCGCAATCAACGCGCCGGTTCTCGCTCTTTGCGGCTTGGAATACTATACGGTCACCGGAGGGCTCTTCCTGGGCGTCATTTTCGGCATCGTGGCCGGGTTCGTCGTCGTGCGCATGTTGACCGCCCTCCGCAAGAAGATGGCCGCGCTCGAAGAGGGCTCAGAGATGTTCAAGAAACTCTCCTCCTCCAAGTCGAGCCGCCTCCTTACCTGGATCTTCCTGGGCCCCGACGCGAAGAAGGGCTCTTGGGATGATTTGTTGCAGAAGAAGATGGGCATGCCGATTCGTCCGCTGGGGATCGCGTTCGTGGGAGTGCTCGCCGTGCTGATCTTCGTCGTCGTCCAGTTTGGCAAGGGCCCGATCTTGACGGCTGCCTTGCAGGATGGATTGGAAAAAGCCAACGGTGCCACGGTCGATCTTAAAGAAGCCCAGATCGATTTTGGCGAAGGCAAACTCTCCATCACTGGACTCGCCGTAGCTGACGCCTCCAATCTGGATTTTGACATCCTCCGCGCGGTGAATCTCGAGGCCGACATCGGGACCGCCAGCATCCTGAGCAAGCGCATGAAACTTGATCGCGTCGTGATCAGCAGCGCCGACCACGAGATCAAGCGCGCCACGCGCGCCTACCGCGTCCGTCCCTTGCCCGAGATCTCCGAACCGCCAGCCGCCAAGGATGGCGACAGCAAAACCATCGATGACTACCTCAACGACGCGAAGATCTGGAAGGAACGACTGGCCAAGGTGAAGGAATGGCTCGAGAAGATGTCCGGCCCGGAAGACGGCGAAGGCGAGGCGGAAGCACCGTCTCCGGAGAACAAGGAGGCCTTCGAAGATTGGCTCAACCGCCAAGTTGCGACCGCCGGTTACAACGGCGTGAAGGCCGATCATCTGCTTTCCGACAACCCCACCTTCACCATCGGCGAACTCGTCATCGAGAAACTCAACTCCTCGCAATTTCCCGGTGAAACCATCGACATCAACGCGAAAAACCTCACCACGCATCCGTGGCTGGTCAAAGAGGAGAAAGCGATTGTGATCAAGTCGAGCAAGGACACTCTGGGTGCAACCATCACTCTCGGCGGTGGACCGTCCGCTTCCGCGACGAATACATTCAATTTCCACTTCCGGGGCGTGCCCACCGATAAAGTGGCCGGCTCGCTGAAATTGGGAGGTGAGCAAGCACTGTCCGGCGGTACGATGGACATTGTCTCCCAAGGCAGTTGGCGCCGAGCTGGTGGATTGATCGTCAACCTGCCCGTTCAGGTCCAATTGAAGAACGTCAACCTGAACATTCCTGGGGCCGGCCAGCAGAGCGTCTCCTCTCTCGACATCCCCATTGGCATCGAAGGTCCACTCGATAATCCCCGCATCAAGGTGGAATCCAAAGCCTTCGCCAGCGCCGTCAAAAATGCCGCCATCGACAAAGGCAAGACGATGCTTCAGGAGAAAGCCGGTGAGCAACTGAACAAGGTCTTGGGTGACAAGAAGATACCAGGCGAAGCCGGCGATCTGCTCAAGAAAGGACTCGGGGGATTGCTGGGCGGAAAGAAACCCTGAGTCACTCCTTGGTGAGTGTCTTATCCAGATTCAACAGCACGTTGCCGATCAAAGCGTAGGACTGCTCCTCGTCTACGTCCACTCGGTATCGAGCCAAGGAACGAAGCAACCGTTCCAATTCGCGTTGGGTTGGCTCGCGAGCCGCGACGCAACTGAATCCGAAGCGAATCCGATCAGCATCGTTGTTCCCGACGCGAATCATCCGCTCACCGAATGCTTTAGCGGCTTCCACAAAGCCTTGCTCATTTAATGTCGCCAGCGCTTGTAGCGGCGTGTTTGTCCGCTTCACCCCGACATTGCAAAACTCCCGATCAGGCGCATCAAAGATGAACATCGTCGGTGGCGCGATCGCCCGCCGCCAAAAGGTGTACAGGCTTCGACGATACAAATCCTTCCCCGTCGATGGTTGGTAAGGCCGATTGCTCGTCAGCTGCCATAGCCCCTTGGGCTGATAGGGATACACGGACGCTCCACCGAGTTCCGAGTTGAGCAAACCGCTCACCGCCAAAGCCTGATCGCGAATCACCGCTGCCGATAGCCGGTGCCGCGGACCACGAGCCAGGAATTCGTTCTGCGGATCTTGGAGCCACATCCCCGGAGATGCGTCCGAAGCCTGCCGATAGGTCGAACTGGTTACGATCAAGCGCACCAAGGCCTTCAGGTCCCATTCCAAGCGGACGAATTCTGTCGCCAACCAATCCAACAACTCCGCCTGTTCGGGACGAGCAGTCTGGGTTCCAAAGTTCTCTGGGGAATCCACGAAACCGCGACCAAAGAACTGTTGCCAGACGCGATTCACCACTACTCGCGCCGTCAAGGGATTCCGCCCATCAACCAACCAGCGAGCAAACCCCAGTCGATCACGCGGAAAGTCATCTGGAAACGGCGGCAGCACCTTCGGCGTCGCCGCCAAGACCTGATCTCCCAACTGATCGAATTGTCCCTTCACCCGCTCGTAGCTACGGCGCTCGCGATCCTCGACCATCACCATGGTTGTCGGGACGGTTTTCATGAAATTCTTTCGCTCGCGCTGCGCGTTCAGAAGGCGTGACCTCGCACTCTTCAATTTGCCCGCCATCACGTGCTCCTCGAAATAGATCCTGAGAGCATCTTCCTGCCGCGAATTCCGCCGCAACATCCGGACCAGGCGAGACACCGGTTCCTTCACGGACAACGCTCCGACTTCAGACGCTGAGAGAACCCGGTCGTAGAAACGCAGCTCATCCAACCCACCCTGAAAGCTCGGCCAGAGTTTGCTGTAACCGAGATACATCGGCACCGTGCTACGCTTGCCGTCCACGGCGCTGTCCTGAATCACGCGAAGCGGGGATTCCTTTCCGTTCAGGTAGGTTTGGTAGGCGAGCAACTGCACGCGCCCATCGCAGCTGACCGCAAAGTGATACCAGCGTTTTGCCTTCAGTTTCTCTTCCAACTCAAAGCGGGTCACCGCGTAGTTCCAGCGCGCCGAGAGCATGAAGCGCAGTTTCCCATCCACCACCTCGATCAAGGTACCCGTGCGGTAATCATCCGGATCGTGCAACTCCGAGATCAACACCCCATCCCGCACTTCATCCAATTTGAACCACAGCGAAAGCGTAAACTCGTCTCGTCCCCAAAGATTCCCAACTCCCTTCTCGAATTCAAAATAGGGCCCCTGACCAAAACTCATCGCCCTGCCCTTCACACCTCGTGTGAATTTCACCCGCCCGTTTCTCGACTTCCCCTTCGCTTCGATTCCATCCAGATGAAAGACATCGACCAGACCGTGCGTCAGTAACTCACCATCCAAGCGGTCGCCCTTCTGCGAACGCTCCCAAACACTCTGCGCCTGTTTCCTTTCCGCTGCCAAGTTCTGCAGGTGTTTCTCGGCTTCGTCGACTTTCTGATTCAGCACGCCCAATCGTTCCTGCTGTCCCCGCGTGGGGGTCTTCATTCGAGGATGTGAATTGAAGAGTATGGCCTGCCCGTTCTCCGGAACCTTGTTGAAGAATGCCAACATCTCGTAGTACTCCCGCGAGCTGATCGGATCGAACTTGTGGTCGTGGCAACGCGCGCAACCAACCGTCAGCCCCAACCAAACCGTCGCCGTCGTTTCCAGACGATCCGCCGCGTTCTCAAAGATGGACTCCGCCTGCACGGTGCCGCTCCCCTTGTCGTAGCGATGATTGCGGTTGAATCCGGTCGCGAGAATCTGATCCATCGTCCGATTCGGCAGCAAATCACCCGCAAGTTGTTCGATCGTAAACTGGTCAAAGGGCATATTTCGATTGAACGCTTTGATCACCCAATCGCGCCAACGCCACATGTGTCGCTCGGCGTCACTTTGAAACCCATCCGTATCAGCATAACGGGCAGCCTCCATCCACGCCCAGGACATGTGCTCTCCGTAACCCGGTGATTCGAGAAACCGATCGACCAACGCTTCGTAAGCGCCCACCGATCGATCGCCCACAAACCTTGCGACCTCGGCCGGCGTCGGCGGCAAACCACGGAGGTCCAAAGACAAGCGACGAATCAGGACTTCCCGTGAAGCGTCGGGGCGAGATTCCAAGCCCAGACGATCCAACTTGGCCCTGACCAACTGATCGATGCCATTACGGCACCAAGCCGGATTCTTCGCGCTCGGCAAAGCCCTGCGGCGAGGCGACACGAAAGCCCAGTGGTCTGCATACGATGCCCCTTCGCCAACCCATTGCACCAGTTGCTGGATCTGCGCCGTGGTCGGTTTCCGATGTGCTTCTGCGGGCGGCATTATCTCGTCTGGAGCACTTGCGGTGACCCGTTCGCGAATCAAGTCCACGATCGCTCGGCCATCCCGTTTCCCCATCACTCCGGACCGCGTATCCAGCCGCAATTCCGCCTTTCGTGCCGCCTTGTCGGGTCCATGGCATTCGAAGCAATTCTCCGCCAGAATCGGCCGAATATCCCGATTGAACTCCACCGCCGCGCGCGCCGTCCAATTCATGGCACACATCAGGAAACCGACGGTTGTGAACAACCGTCCAAACCCGAGATGCAGCAGGCACGACATGGCAGTGATTCTAGGACTGACCGGCCACATTGGACAGTTCTTCAATCGGGATTACGCTGTAGTAATGCAGCGTTGCAAACGGCCCGACGCCTGCTAATGATCCAACAACCACCAAACCTCCGATGAGCTTAGAAAACAAAAAGGAAGCCCTCATCGCGGAATTGAGCGGCATCCGCGATCCGCAACACCGATTTGCCCTCGTCATTGCCAAGGGCGGCTCCCGTTCACCTCTTGAGGCCGTCTACAAGACTGACGAATTCAAAATCGCCGGTTGCCTCGCCAATCTTTGGATGGTGCCCAATCTCCACGAAGGCAATTGCTATTACATCTCCGATTCCGATTCCTCGATTGTCCGCGGCATCGCCGGGCTGCTCTGCGACTTCTACAGCGGCGCTGCACCCGAGGAGATTTTACAGATGGATACTTCGTTCCTGGCCGACGTCGGCATCAATCAGCACCTCACCCAAAACCGCAAGAATGGTTTGGGACGCCTCGAGGAAACGATGAAAGACTTCGCCCGCGCCCATCTGCCCGCCGAGGCCAATCCGGCGTCGTGAATCTCTACGACGCCCACAACCATTTCCAAGACCACCGCCTCGCCTCAACCCACGAGCAGATCATCCGTGATCTCCAGTCGGTCAGTCTGGCCAGGATGGTCGTCAACGGCACCTGCGAACGGGACTGGCCAAAAGTTCTAAAACTCGCCCGTAAACACGACTTCATCATTCCAAGCTTCGGCTATCATCCCTGGTATCTCGATCAGCACACACCCAATTGGGAAACCCGACTGAACGCACACCTCGATGCCGTTCCCTCAGCCGTCGGAGAAATCGGCCTCGACCGCTGGATGAAGAACGCCGACGACGAATTGCAGGAACAGATGTTCGTCACGCAACTTCACATTGCCGCCGAGCGGAACCTCCCGGTCTCGATCCACTGTCTCAAGGCCTGGGGACAACTTCTCGATCTACTCCAGGACAATCCCCGACCGGAACGCGGATTCCTTCTGCACTCTTATGGCGGGTCAGCCGAGATGATTCCGCGTTTCGCCGAGCTCGGCGGTTACTTCTCAATCTCCGGATACTTCGCCCACGAGCGAAAGGCGAAACAGTTGAACAATTTCAGAACCGTCCCACCTGATCGACTGTTGATCGAAACAGACGCTCCCGACATGTGGCCACCCGATCCGGTCAACCGCTTCCCCCAGCCGGAGGTCAATCACCCTGCCAACATCGGCCCCATCTACGACTTCGTCGCCGATGCCCTGGATCTCTCGGTTCATTCTCTCGCGCTTCGAACCGAGCAGAATTTCCAACGAATCTTCGCCCATCTCTGAATCCCCCGGACTTGCAGTGCGTCCGTAGGAATTGCATTAATCCTGCGATTCAAATGAACAAGCTGACCGTATCCATCCTTTTTGCCGCGCTTTGTGTATCTGCCTCCGACTGGAACCAGTGGCGTGGCCCCAACCGCAATGGCGTGCTCCCTGGCGGTCCCAAGCTGGCCGACGTCTGGTCCACGGATGGGCCGAAGCTGGTCTGGGAAAGCGAAGCGATTCCCGGCAACGACCTGGGCGGGCACGGCAGCGCAGTCATTGCTGACGGCAAGGTGTTCATGAGTGTGGTCTGGCACACGGATCTGCCCTCCGACACCCGCACCATCGATTCCCTGGTCCTCCGCAAATTGGGCTCGCGCGGCACTTCCGGGATTCCACCTGAGAAGATTGCCGCCCTCGACGAACTCGTCCTCAATCTCAGCCCGCGTGTTCGTGGCTCCAAGCTCGACGCCATGGCGAACAAGTGGGTCGATGAGAATCTCGATGCGAAGCAGAAGATGAATCTCGGCTCCTACATTGTCTCTCGCTTCAAGAAAGGCCGGAAGAACGTCCCGTTTGCCGACTTCGAGAAAATCAACAAGGTCCGCGACAAGGTGTTCCCGAACGACCAGGAGTTCAAGGCCTGGGTGACATCGCAGGGCTTCAGTGAATTCGTCCAGCAACAGATCATCAAGGCCGTTCCGCCAACCCATCGTGTCGCGAAGGACACCATCGTTTGCATCGACCTGAAATCCGGCAAGACGCTTTGGAAAGCCGAAGCACCTGGTGAGCCGAAGGGACGCAATTGCTCCAGCACGCCCGCGGTTGCCGATGGGCACATCTACGGCGTCGGCAGCACGCACCTGTATTGCGTGGACATCAAGACGGGCAAGATCAAGTGGGCCGCACCCACGCACCGAAAAGGCACGGCCTCCTCGCCGCTCGTGGTGGATGGCGTCGTCGTTCTGCATTCCAACGATGTCACCGGTTACGATGCCAAGACCGGCGAAGAGAAGTGGAACCATCCCAAGGCCCGTGTCACCAATGCCTCCCCGGTGGCCTGGCGCAAGAATGACAAGACGCTGATAATCTCTCACACCCGCAGCGCCTTGTCCGCCTACGACCCAAAGACAGGTGAAGAGCAATGGTCCATCCCGGCCGGAGGAGACAGTACTCCGGCAATCCAAGGCGATCTGCTCGCCGTTCAGTGCAAGAGTGAGAAGGTTGGATTTCTGACGGTCAAACTCGGCCTTGAGTCCGCCAAGCCCGTCTGGAATCACCCCATGGTTGGCCGCCGTACGCAAGCCAGCCCGATTATTGACGGCGACAAGATCTACCTGATCGAAAACACCAAGGCCATGGCTTTTGAGACGAAGACGGGCAAGGTCCTTTATGAGCAAATGCTCAAGGCCGGAATCACCTCCCCCGCCATGGCGGACGGCAAGATCTACATGATCACCGATCGTGGCAACAACCTCACCATGCTTCGTCCCGGCAAGGATGACATGGCCGAGCTTGGCAGGCTCCGCATTAAGGCTCTCTCCTGCCCTTCCCCGACCATCGCCAACGGCTATGCGGTCGTCCGGCAATTGGACAAGCTCGTCGCCTACGACCTCACCGAAGGCCAATCGCTGTAATCTCAGCAGCCGATTAATTTGACTTCACAGAACCGTGGCGTGCCG